>CBFGQV010000057.1:0-11130 GCA_965651045.1 uncultured bacterium | reverse complement strand
GCTCCTCCGGGCGCGGCAGGTCGTCGAGCTGGTTGAAGCCGAAGTGTTCGAGGAACCGGGACGTCGTGCCGTAGAGCAGTGGTCGGCCGAGCCCCTCGGCACGCCCGACGACGTCCACGAGCCCCCGGTCCTGGAGGCTGCGGATCACGCCCGCCGAACTGACGCCCCGAATGTACTCGATCTCCACGCGGCCGATCGGCTGTCGGTACGCGATGATGGCGAGGGTCTCGAGCGCAGGGCCCGAGAGCCTCGAGGGGCGCGGCACCGTGTCGAAGCGCTCCAGGTAGGTTGCGAACTCGGACCGCGTCACCAGCTGGTATCCCTCGGCGACCTCGACCACGCCGAACGCCCGCTCGGACTCGTCATAGAACGCCTGAAGCTCTCTCAGCGCCGTTTCCACGCGATCTTCGTCGAGCGACTCGTCGGCACGCGCGATCTCTTCGGCCTTGAGCGGTGCGTCGCTCGCGAAGAGCACCGCCTCGACGATCTGTCGATCGTTCATCGCTCGCCTCCGACGGCCACGGCGGCCTCATCCGGGCCCCCTGCCAGGGTCGCGCCCTCGGCCTCGACCCCGTCGTCACCCGCACCGTCCTCCTCGTCGCGCCGATAGACCCACAGTTCGTGGAACGGTTCGACCTGACGAAGGAAGATGTTTCGCCTCCGCGTGAGCTCCAACGAAGCAAGCAACGTCATGACACCATGCATCTTAGCCTGCATGCCTTCGAGTCCTGCAAGAAGTCGGCTGAACTCGACCCTCGCCACGTCGCGGAGAGCGTCGAGAATGAGCACCACCTTGTCTTCCATCGCGACCGGGCGGAGGGTGACCCGGTGGCCGCGGTCGTGCGGCTCCGGAAGTTCGACACCGAGCGCCGCCTGGAACACCTCGTCCCAGGTCGTCTCGAGGGGCGTGTCCGCAAGCGCGGGCCGGGGCCTGGGCGCGACGTACCCCTTCGGAAAGCGCCGCGCGCGCTCCGCCTCCGCGCGCTCGAGACGCTGTGCGATCTCACGAATCTGCTCGTACTCGAGCAGGCGGCGCACGAGCTCCGCGCGGGGGTCCTGGTCCTCGTCCTCGCCATGCCTCGGGAGCAGCATCTGAGCCTTGATACGCACCAGCGTCGCCGCCATCTCGAGAAACTCGCCCGCGTGGTCGAGCTGCGATGGGGCGATCGCCTGGACCGCCTTGAGGAACTGGTCGGTGATGCGCGCGATCGGAATGTCGAAGACGTCGATGTCCTGCGTCCGAATCAGGTGCAGGAGCAGGTCGAGCGGTCCCTGGAAACGCTCCAGGTCCACCACCATGAACTCCGCGTCGCGCGGCACGAACGGGCTTCCCGAGGTCGGCGTTACGTCCACAGGGCGATGAACCGGTCGGTGAGGCCCATGAGGTAGTCCACCGGTGCCAGGAGCGTCGCGAGCGCGTCCGGCACCGCGAACACCAGCGCGAGAAGGATCAACACGCCGAACATGCCGAGACGCTGGTAGGGCACCCGGAGTCTCGGGGGCAGCGCATGCGCGACCACGTGCGATCCGTCCAGGGGGGGAATGGGCAGGAGATTGAAGAACGCCAGCAGGAGGTTGAGGAATATACCGAGATCCATCGCCTGGCGTACGAGGTCGGCGCCTGCGGCGAACTGCGGCATGCGCGAGCCGACGAGGGCCGCGACCGCCGCCACCAGGGTGAAGGTGATCACGAGAAGCAGATTCGCCACGATGCCGGCCAGCGACACCCGGATGTCGCTCCACGGGTGGGTCCGGAAGTTGCGCGGATCGACGGGAACCGGCTTGGCCCACCCGAAGAGCACGCCCCCGCTGACGAAAAGGAGCGCGGGCACGAGAAACGATCCCCAGAGGTCCAGGTGCGCCAGGGGATTCAGCGTGATACGCCCCTGCTCCTCAGCGGTCGTGTCGCCCTCGCGCCGGGCCTGCCAGGCGTGGGCCAACTCGTGGGCGACGACCGAGACGAGCAGCAGGGGAATGAAGAGCGCGAGAGCGAAGGCCATATGGCGCAAAGCTACCCGTGCCGCTCCCTGCGGGCCACCCCCCTTCCCCGCCTTGCCAGCACGCGTCCCGCGCGGTTAGGTTTTCGGGCTCCGCGAAGCTCGCGGGTACCCGATTCGTCCCACCCGGCCCGACGGCCGGCACCGCACGACCCAGAGAGACGACATGCCGAACATCAAGAGCGCCAAGAAGCGTATGGAGCTCAGCCGGAAGTGGAACGCCGCCAACCGCAAGAAGCGCGCGACGCTCCGCACGGCCGTGAAGAAGGTCCGTCAGGCCACCTCGTCCGACGAGGCCATGGAGCTCTACCGCCGCGCCGAGGCGCTGCTGGACCGGGCCGCCACCAAGCGGCTCCTCCATCCGAACCGCGCCGCCCGCATCAAGAGCCAGCTCGCGCGGCACGTGCAGGGCCTCGAGGGCTGAGCCCCTCCTCCGCGGGCTGAGGCCCGCTTCGGCGCCCCTTCCTCAGCGCTCGAAGACCACCCTTCCTCCGACCACGGTCGCCACGGCCCTGCCCGTGAGCTCCCACCCGTGGAAGGGCGTGTTCCGGCTCCGGGACACGAACCGGTTGCGGTCGACCGTCCACGCTTCGCCCAGGTCCAGGACGGTCAGGTCGGCCGGGCTGCCCGGCTCGAGCGTGCCCCCCGGCAGACGGAACGCCCGCGCCGGCTGACAGCTCATGCGCTCGACCAGCGTCGGCAGGTCGAGCACACCCTTGCCCACGATGTGGGTGAGCATCAGGCCGACCGCGGTCTCCAGGCCCACGATGCCGTTCGGGGCGTCTTCGAACGCCTGTTCCTTCTCGTCGTAGTGGTGCGGCGCGTGATCGGTGGCGATCACGTCGAGCGTGCCGTCGCGAAGGCCCTCGAGCACCGCCTGGCGGTCGGCCTCGCTGCGGAGCGGCGGATTCATCTTGGCCTCGGTGCGATACCCCTCGGCCGCCGCGTCGGTGAGCAGCAGGTGGTGCGGGCTCGCTTCGGCCGTCACGCGCACCCCGCGCGCCTTGGCCTGCCGGATCATCTCGACGCCGAAGGCGGTCGAGACGTGCTGCAGGTGAATGTGCCCGCCCGTGAACTCCGCGACGAGCAGGTCCCGCACGATGTGCACGTCCTCGCTGGCGTTCGGCTTGCCGCGCACGCCCATGCGCGACGACACGACGCCTTCGTTCATGTGCCCGCCCCGCGAGAGCCCCAGGTCCTCGGGGTGGTCCGCGACCGGTATGTCGAAGCCCCGCGCGTACTCGAGCGCGAGGCGCATCAGCCCCGAGTCCATGACCGGATGTCCGTCGTCCGTCACGGCGACCGCCCCGGCCTCGACCATCTCGCCCATGCCCGCAAGCCGCTCGCCGCGGAGCCCGACCGAGATCGCGCCCGTCGGGTAGACCCGCGCCGCGCCCGCGCGCGCGCCCGCCGCCCGCACGTAGCCCACGGCCGCCGGCGAATCGATCGGGGGGTCGGTGTTGGGCATCGCCACGACCGCCGTGAAGCCCCCGGCCGCCGCAGCGCGCGCGCCCGAGGCGATCGTCTCCTTGTGCTCCTGACCGGGCTCACGCAGGTGCACGTGCACGTCGATCAGACCGGGCGTGACGACCTTGCCGTCGAGCTCGAGCACCCGCGCCCCCTCCACGCCCTCGATGCGCCCCTCGATGCCCTCGATCCGGCCGTCCTTCACGAGCACGTCGCGTGTCTCGTCGAGGCCCTGCGAGGGATCGACCACGCGTCCCCCTCTGAGCAGCAGCGGCCCTTCGTCGGCGGTCATGCTCCGGCTCCTTCCTTCGCGGCCTCGGCCCCTTCGGGCGCACCGCCCGCGAGCAGGTAGAGCACCGCCATGCGAACGGCGACCCCGTTGGTCACCTGGTTGAGAATCACGGACTGGGGACCGTCGGCGACGTCGGAGTCGATCTCGACCCCGCGGTTCATGGGGCCGGGGTGCAGGACCAGCACGTCGCGCGGCGCGCGCTCGAGCCTCTCGCGCGACACGCCGTAGATGCGGTTGTACTCGCGCAGGCTCGGCACGTAGCCGCCCTCCATGCGCTCGAGCTGGAGGCGGAGCACGTTGAGCACGTCGGCCCACTCGATCGCGGCTTCGACCCGGCTGAAGACCTCGACGCCCATCTCCTCGATGCCCGCGGGCAGGAGGGTGCGAGGCCCGCAGACCGCGACTTCGGCGCCGAGCCGCAGCAGTCCGAAGATGTTCGAGCGGGCGACCCGCGAGTGCAGCACGTCGCCCACGATGCAGACCTTGAGCCCCTCGATGCGCCCGCGGTGGTCGCGAATCGTGAGCATGTCGAGAAGCGCCTGCGTGGGGTGCTCGTGCCGCCCGTCGCCCGCGTTCACGACGTTGGAGGGTATGCGCTCGGCCAGGAACCGCGCGGCGCCGCTCGAGCCGTGCCGTATCACCACCATGTCGATCTTCATGGCCTCGAGATTTCGGGCCGTATCGACCAGGGTCTCGCCCTTCGAGACCGACGATCCGGAGGCCGCGATGTTCACCGTGTCGGCCGAAAGGCGCTTCTCGGCGAACTCGAACGAGACGCGCGTCCGGGTGGAGGGCTCGAAGAAGAGGTTGACGATGGTCTTGCCGCGCAGCACCGGCACCTTCTTGATGCGGCGCTCGCTGATCTCCTTGAACGGCTCGGCGGTGTCCAGAATGCTCCGGATCTGATCGGCGCCGAGCGGTTCGAGCCCGATCAGGTCCTTGCCGAGATACGACGTTTCGGTCATGCGTGCGCCTCGGAAGGGCGGACGAGGTCGACGGCGAGTCGCCCGTCGAGTTCAGGAACGAGCACTTCGACACGCTGCCGCCCGACCACCTCGACCGTCCGGCCCACGACATCGGCCTGGATCGGCAGCTCCCGCCCGCCGCGGTCGGCGAGCACGCAGAGCAGAATGCGTGCGGGGCGCCCCCAGTCCATGAGCTCGTTCAACGCCGCGCGCGTCGTGCGTCCGGTGTAGAGCACGTCGTCGACGAGCACGACCGTCCGCCCCTCGATGCCCTCGGGTGGCAGCTGCGTTTCGCCGATGACGGGGCGCGGCCCGATGGTCGCCAGATCGTCGCGGTAGAGCGTGATGTCCAGGACCCCGATCGGCACGTCCCGCCCCTCGGCGGCGCGAATCTCTTGGGCGATGATGGCGGCGAGATGATCTCCCCGCCGGCGTACCCCCATCAGCACAAGCCCCTCGACGCCGTCGTTCTTCTCGACGATCTGACGCGCCATGCGGGCCAGCGCGCGGCGGACCGCGGCGTCGTCCATCAGGGCGTGCCGGTCGGGTTCGGTCATGAAGCGTGCGCAAAGGGGGATTCGCGGTCGGGCCCGAAGACCGGGCGCCGGAATCTGCCGCGCGCCCGGTGGGGTGTCAACGCGCGCCCGGGGCGCCTTTACACGCCGCGGACCGACCCGCATCATGACCGGTCGCTCGAACCCGCCTTTCCACGACTCGCCGGAGCCTCAGCATGCCGAAGCTCGTGCGCCTCGCGCTTCTGATCACCCTCGCCGTGCCGGCCACGCTCCGGGCGCAGGGGGTCGAAGACCCGCCTTCGGTGATCCTCCGGGGTGTGCCGTTCGAACTCACCCTCGAGGGTGCGGAGAGCGGCGCCGCGCTCCCCTATCGCATCGTGGACGCGCAGGGTGCGGTGCTGGCCGAGGGTACCGTCCCGGCCGGCGGGGCGACGGTCGCCCAGGACCTCGAGGTCGACGGCGCGGGTGCCCTTCCCCTCACCGTGTCCGTCGGCGCGACCGAGCTCCAGATCGCACCCACCCTGACGGGCGGCTGGTTCTCGCTCGCCCCGCCCATCATCGCGATCCTGCTCGCGCTCGTCTTCCGCGAGGTCGTCACCGCGCTGCTGGCCGGCGTGTGGCTGGGCGCGCTCGCCGTCACCGGGTTCAACCCGATCGAGGCAACCTGGCGCGTGGTCGACGGATTCATCGTGCCCGCGCTCGGAGACGTCGACGGGGGCAAGACGTCGATCGTCGTCTTCTCGCTCCTGCTGGGCGGCATGGTCGGGCTGATCTCGCGCAACGGCGGCACCATGGGCATCGTCGAAGCGGTGACCCCCTTCGCCCGCACGGCACGCCGCGGCAAGATCGCCACCTGGCTGGCGGGGCTCGCGATCTTCTTCGACGACTACGCCAACACGCTCATCGTGGGCAACACGATGCGCCCGATCACCGACCGGCTGAAGATCAGCCGCGAGAAACTGGCCTACATCGTCGATTCGACCGCCGCGCCGGTAGCGGCGCTCGTGCCGATCTCCACCTGGGTGGGCTACGAGATCAGCATGATCCAGCAGGGCATCGACATCGCCGCGGCGCAGAACGCGGGCGACGCCGCGCTCGTGGCCCAGCTCACGGCGTCGAGCCCCTTCGCGATCTTCCTGCACACGATTCCCTACCTCTTCTACCCGCTCCTTGCCCTCGCCTTCGTGCTCATGACATCGGTCATGGACCGCGACTTCGGGCCCATGGCCGCGGCCGAGCGGCGGGCGCTCGAGGGCCGCGGGCTGCACCGCGAAGGCGCGCAGTTGCCGCTCGACACCGGCGCCGAAGCGCTCGAGGCCAAGCAGGGCGTACGGCACCGGTGGTGGAACGCGGCCGTGCCCGTCTTCGCGGTCATCGTGGTCGTGCTCGCCGGGCTGCTCCAGACGGGCCGCGCCTCGGCGGGCGCCGACGCTTCGCTCATGGACGTGTTCGGCGCGGCCGACCCCTTCGCGCCGCTGCTCTGGGGCTCCTTCGCCGGGTGCGTCGTCGCTGCCGTGCTCTCGATCGGGCAACGAATTCTGACGCTCAACGAGACCGTCGAAGCGTTCATCGGGGGCATTCGCGCGATGGTCATCGCGATGGTCGTGCTGGTGCTCGCGTGGTCGCTCGGCGCGGTGACCGAAGAGCTGAACACGGCGGCCTACCTCACGCAGCTTCTCGAGGGCAACCTGCCGCTCCGGCTCTTCCCGGTCCTGATCTTCGTCACCGCGGCCGCCACGGCCTTCGCGACGGGCACCTCGTGGGGCACCATGGCGATCCTGATCCCGCTGGTGATCCCCCTGACGGTGAGCCTCGGAGGGGCCGCGGACTTCGATGGCGGCACCCACTACTCGATCCTGCTCGGGTCCATCAGCTCGGTGCTCGCCGGGGCGATCTTCGGCGACCACTGCTCGCCGATCTCCGACACGACGGTGCTGTCGTCGACGGCCTCGGCCTGCGACCACGTCGACCACGTGCGCACGCAGATGCCTTACGCGCTGCTCGTCGCCGTCGTCGGCATGACGCTCGGCGACATCGGCACCGCCTACGGCCTGCCCAACTGGATCGCGCTCGTGCTCGGGCTCGCCGTGCTCTGGGCCTTCCTGCGGTTCCGGGGGGTCTCGGTCCGCGAAGAGGTCAACGCCGCGCCCTGAAGAAGCCCCTGAGGAGCGCCGCCGAGGCATCGGCGAGTACGCCCGCCGTGAGCTCGGCGCGGTGGTTCAGGCGCGGGTCACGGAGCAGGTCGCCCAGGCTTCCGGCCATGCCCGCCTTGGGGTCCGCAGCGCCGTAGACCACGCGCGGCACCCGCGCGAGCACGAGGGCGCCCGCGCACATGGCGCAGGGCTCGAGCGTGACGTAGAGGGTGCACCCTTCGAGCCGGAAGTCACCCTGCGCCCGGGCGGCCGCCCGAAGCACGACCGTCTCGGCGTGCGCCGTGGGGTCGGCGTCGGTGACGGTGCGGTTGTGCCCCTCCGCGATCAGGCGCCCCTCGCGCACCAGCACGGCCCCGACGGGCACCTCGCTCCGGAGCGCCGCGAGCCGCGCCTGTTCGAGCGCCCGGGCCATCCAGATGCGGTCACCCGGACGCGCCGCCTCGGTGGGCGCCCCGGCGAAGGGCTCGCTCAGTGGGCCGTGAGGCTGACGGCGGTATCGACGCCCTCGAGGCGCCGGAACAGCCCCGCCACGCGACCCAGAATCTGAAGCCGGCCGGGCTCTTCGACCGCCTCGACGGGCGCGCCGACGACGAGCGACTGGAGCGACACGCCCCGGCCGTTCCGGCTCAGCCGGCGAAAGGCCGGGCGGCCCTCGAGGCGCACCGCGATCACGCTGCCGTCCGCGACCTCGTCGAGCGAGGCGGGCTCGACCAGGAGAAGGTCTCCCTCCTCGATACCCACCACGCGCAGCTCCTCGCCGCGCGCCCGCACGAAGAAGCCGCCCTTGGCACCGGCGAGGCGCCGGTCCAGGGTGAGGTCGCTCTCGGCCCTCGTGCCGCGGTCGTCGGGAAGATCCGCGAAGAGCGGAATCGAGACGGCGTCGGGGTTCAGGTCGACCCCGAGAATCCTGACGCCCCGCGAACGCGAGGGGTCGCGCTCGAGAAAGCCCTTCTCGGCGAGCGCCTGGAGATGCTCGGACACCGTCTTGGTGCTCTTGATACCGAAGCGCTCCCCGATTTCACGAATCGAGGGCTGGTAGGTGTTCGACCGGAGGTAGGACACCATATAGTCCAGGATCTTCCGCTCGATGTCGGTGAGGCTGGGGGGCATCCCGCGCGCTCCGTGCGAACGTCGGTACGTGGCCGTAAACGGATGGTTACTCTAGTATGGCGCGCGAATCGGTGTCAAGAAAAGGATTTCGTATCGGACCCGGCCACCGATGCGAGACGCGCGAGCGCCCGATCGACCCGCTCGAGCGCCGTCTCTCGACCGAGAAGCACGAGCACCTCGAAGATGCCGGGGCTCGCGGACTGCCCGGTCAGCGCGACCCGGAGCGGGTGGATCAGCTTCCCCGCCCCGACGCCGCGCGCTTCGGCCTCGCTGCGGAGGGCCTCCTCGAGGGCCGCCTCGCTCCACGCCGAGTCCGCCAGCACCGCGCGAAGCGCCTCGAGATGGCCTCGCACCGCCTGCGGGTCGCGGTACCAGTGCTTGGCCGCGGCCTGCTCGTCCAAGGGGGGATCGTCGGTCAGGTACGGCACCGCCTGCTCGGCGAGGTCGTCGACCGTCCGTGCCCTCGGCTGCAGCAGGCCCACGAGCGCTTCGCGCCACGAGGCGTCGCGCGCGCGCCACCCAGGCCCGGCGAGCCCGCGCGCCGAAAGCCGCTCCTCGACGAGCGGCATCAGCGCCGCCTGCGGCATGCGTGCCAGATACTGGCCGTTCAGCCACGAGAGCTTGGCGGTATCGAAGATCGCGCTCTTCTTCTGCACGCGATCCATCGAGAAGGCCTCGACGAGCTCCGCGCGCTCCATCACTTCGCGCTCGTCGCCCGGGTTCCAGCCGAGGAGCGCCAGGAAGTTCACCATCGCGTCGGGCAGAATGCCCTCGGCGGCGTAGTCCGCCACCGCGGTCGCGCCGTGGCGCTTGGAGAGCCGCTTGCCGTCGGGGCCGAGAATCATGGGCACGTGGCCGAAGACGGGCACCGGCAGCCCGAGCGCCTCGTAGAGCTGGATCTGCTTCGGCGTGTTGGAGAGGTGATCGTCGCCCCGGATCACGTGCGTGATGCCCTGGCTCGCGTCGTCGGAGACGACGGCGAGATTGTAGATGGGTGAGCCGTCGGACCGGAGAATCACGAGGTCGTCCAGGTCCTCGTTCTGGAACACCATCTCGCCGTGCACGAGGTCGGTCCAGCGCGTCTCGCCGTCGGGCACCCGCAGCCGAATCGCGTGGGGCTCGCCCGCCGCCGCGCGCGCGTCGGCTTCGTCCGAGCCCATGCGGTCGGCCTTTTCGCGGGCGAGCACGCTCGGGTGCCCGATGCCGCGCGCCTCGGCCTCGGCCCGCAGCAGGGCGGGGTCGGAGAAGTCCCGGTAGGCGCGGCCCTCGGCGAGCAGCCGCATGGCCTCGGCGCGGTGCCGCTCGACGCCCTCGTGCTGGAAGTGGGGACCCTCGTCCCAGTCGAGGCCGAGCCACCGGAGTCCTTCGAGGATCGCCTCGACGTGGGCTTCGCTCGAGCGCTCGCGGTCCGTGTCTTCGATGCGGAGCACGAACACGCCGTCTTGTTTGCGCGCGAGCAGCCAGTTGAAGAGCGCGGTGCGCGCGCCGCCGACGTGCAGGAAGCCGGTCGGCGACGGAGGGAATCGAACGCGTAGGCTCATGATCGAAGGGCTTCGAGAAGCAGGGTCCGTGCGAGCTGCGGGTCGGCGGTGCCGCCGGTGCGCTTCATGACCTGGCCCATGAAGAGGCCGAGAAGGTTCTCGTTTCCGGCCCTGTACTCGCCGACCTTCGCGGGCCAGGCCTCGAGCACCTCGGCGACGATCGCGTGGAGCGCGTCGCGGTCGTCGAGCTTTCGGAGTCCCAGGCGCTCGACGATCGCTTCCGGGTCGCCGCCGCGCGCGACCATCTCGGCCAGTACGTCTTTCGCGGCCCGACGCGAGACGGCGCCGCCGGCGACCAGCGACGCCAGCCGGCCCAGCTGGGCGCCGCCGAAGGGGGCGTTTTCGACGCCTGCCTGGCCGAGGGCGCCCGGCAGGTCGTTCACCACCCAGGCCGCCACGGCGGGCGCATCGTCGTGCGCGCCGAGCGCCGCCTCGAAGAACTCCGAGAGCGCCCGCGAGCCGGTGAGCACGTCGGCCTCTTCCATCGAAAGGCCCAGCGTCTCCTGGTAGCGGCGGAAGCGGGCAGCCAGCTCCGGGTCGTGGGCCCGCACGGCGACCCGCTCGCCCGAGACCCGTTCCTCAGGGGTCGCGGGTGGTGCGGGAGCGGGGCGCGGGGTGGCCCGCGTCCGGGGTGCGGACTCCGGCTCCGGCTTCCGGGACCAGCCGTCGCGAAGCGACACGACGCGGTTCCATACGGGCCGCTCCGGGCGCGACTCGGGGTCCCGGGCGAAGTAGCCGAGCCGCTCGAACTGCACCCGCTCCGGCGCGTCGGGCGCGGCCAGCGAAGGCTCGAGGCGGGCTTCGGCCGCGACCTCGAGCGAGTCCGGGTTCAGGTGGTGCGTGAAGTCCTCGCCCTCGGGCACGTCGTCGGGGTTCGGCACCCGGAAGAGGCGGTCGAAGAGCCGCACCTCGGCGGGCACCGAGCGCTCGGCCGAGAGCCAGTGGATCGTGCCGCCGACGCGGCGCCCCTCGGGGTTTCGCCCGAGCGTGTCGGCGTCGTAGCTGCACCGGAGCTCCACTACCTCGCCACTCTCCGCGTCGCGCACGACCTCGTCGCAGCGGATCACGTAGGCGTAGCGCAGGCGCACTT
>CBFGQV010000056.1:0-11364 GCA_965651045.1 uncultured bacterium | reverse complement strand
ACTGATTGCGGCATAGGCCGTTACAGATTGGCCTTGCGTATTTGATGCACCCCCCACATACCACCCTTTGTAGTGCCTGCAATGCGAGCGGCTGTTGCTATACCTACTGGCACGGCGACGTAATGGTTGACAGTTGGTGCCGACCCGATGCGCTGGAACTTCAGCCCGACGTGCGACATCATTCACGGATGATGTTGCACACTCCCTCGGTGAAGCACGTCTCACGTACGTGGTCCGAACCAAGTCTTCGGCGGCCTGCGTCGATGCTCGGCTTCCCGCTGATGGTGTCGTTGGTGTTGGTTGGCTGTGACACGAGTCCTCCAGCGACCTCGCTACCTGCCCCGCCGTTGACGTCGTGTTCCTCGAAGCCAGCATCGCGGTGGGCGGTTAGGGGGCCCGCACGCGACTCGGTATTGATCGGAGGTGGACTGACTACTGCGGGTCTCGCAGTCGACGGCGACTGGATCTTCGTCTTCGACCGCTATCAGGCGAATGTTTCGCGGTTCTCGCTCACCGACAACGTGCGGGAGGACTTCGGTCGTGTGGGACAGGGGCCGGGTGAACTCACGGCGATGGATCGAGGCTGGGCCTTCGAGTCCGGCTGGAATACGTCGTGGATCGACGCGCGCCGAGACACCGTTGTCCTCTTCGATGGCGCCAAGGTGCTGATTTTGTCGCCTGATGGCGGCTTCCGCGGGCAGCTGGACGACCTTGCAGAGAGCATCTCGGGAGTGTCGTTCGTTCGTCGGGTACGGTGGATTGACGGTGAGGCGGTGGTCGACATCGAGTCCCGAGGGGGACGCGAGCCGACGAATGAGCGCCAGATGCGGATCTGGGCTTTCTCCGAAGAGGAGTCTCGGCAACTACATTCCCTCACTCTGACGCCCCTTCCGAAGGACGCACGTGGCGCTCGTTTTCAAGGAATGAGAGAGGCCGTACCGTCCTGGGACACGGGGAACGGCTGTGTGGCGATCACGGACGGCGGGTCATCATGGGTGCTGGGCGGCAGCCTTGGCTCACCATCGCTCGACACTTTGCGCTTCGACCTCGGCGAGCGTCAACTCACCGCGGACTACAGTGAAGCGGAGTTGCTCGCGGAGTCCGGCGCGACCCAGAGCCGCCTTCCCGAGCCAGCTATGCCCATGCGGGTCCGCGACCTCGTCATCGACCCGGACGGGTGGGTGTGGCTGTGGCCAATCCAACCGGCGCCCAAGATCTTCACAGGCGAGGAGGTGATTCGCATCTCACTGGAGACCCATCGTGTGGAGTGGGACACCGTACCCGGTTTCCCCCGTGCGTTCGGTCCCCCCGGCTCGTTCTACGTGACGCGAGCCGAGGGGAACGGTGCAGCCACGCTGCTACGGCTCGAGTTCTAGTTGCGACGCGGACGTAGACTTGATCAACGTGATGCCCGGGCAATAAGCGATGCCTAGGCTCAAGGTCGAAAGACAGTCCGCGCACTGGTTGTCTTCGTGTTCTTGGTTTCGCTTGCCGGACTCATCAAGCTGCTGGCTGACCAGCGCCGGGAGGCAAACGGAGTTCGCCTCGCCGCTGCCTTCGAAGAAATCGTTCGTGGCAGGGAGGTGGACGTCCCTTTTCAGTTCGGCATCGTCCTGACCCGTGGCGGAAGAATGTTGAGAGCGCAGGTGGGCTTCTGGCGTGGCAGTGACCTTCGGTGGATTGCAGCCGGACACCTGTATCTTGAGCCGGGACACTGAACCGGAGAAGCGTGGCCACACGCGCTACTCACCATGTGCCGCTCACGCCTGCGCGGGCGCGCCCTCCACCGACGACGACGACCCGCCCCGCCGCTTTCGCGCCGCCTTCCGCGCGGCGCCCACGAGCGCCACGTCGACCACCTGATCGAGGTCTTCGACCAGGTGCACGGTGAGCGACTCGCGCACCTCGCTCGGCAGGTCCTCGAGGTCGGCCTCGTTCTCCATGGGCAGCACGATCTCGCTGATGCCCGCACGCACGGCGCCGAGCACCTTCTCCTTCACGCCGCCGATCGGCAGCACGCGGCCGGTGAGCGTGAGCTCGCCGGTCATGGCCACGTCGCGCCGCACCTTGCGGCCGCTCAGCGCCGACACGAGCGCCGTCGCCATGGTGATGCCCGCCGACGGCCCGTCTTTGGGCACGGCACCCGCGGGCACGTGAATGTGCACTTCCTTGCCCTTGAGCGCGTCGGCCGCGATGCCCAGCCGGTCATGGTTCGACTTGGCGAACGAGAGCGCGGCACGCCCCGACTCCTTCATGACGTCGCCGAGCTGGCCGGTGAGCACGAGCCCGCCCTCGCCCGGCATCACGCTCGCCTCGACGAACATGATGTCGCCGCCCATGGGCGTGTAGAACATGCCGGTCGCCACGCCCACGGTGTCGTTCTCGGCCATGCGCTCCGGGTGTACGCGCGGCCGCCCGAGCAGCTCCTGCACCTCGTCGGGGCCGACCTCGAGCTCGGTCACCTGCTCGGCCGCGATCTTGCGCGCGATCTTACGCGCCAGCTTGCCCAGCTCGCGCTCGAGCTGTCGCACGCCGGCTTCGCGCGTGTACTTCTGAATCACGGCGAGCAGGGCGTCGGGCGTGATGTCCAGCTCGCCCTTCCGGAGCCCGTTCTCGCGCTCCTGCCTGGGCAGCAGGTAGCGCCTCGCGATTTCGACCTTCTCGGCCTCGGTGTAGCCCGCGAAATCCACGCGCTCCATGCGGTCGAGCAGGGGCGGCGGAATGCGGTCCATGTAGTTCGCCGTCGCGACGAAGAGCACCTCCGAGAGATCGAAGGGGATTCCCAGGTAGTGATCGACGAACGTCGAGTTCTGAGCCGGATCGAGCACCTCGAGGAGCGCCGAACTGGGATCCCCCTGGAACGACACCCCGAGCTTGTCGACCTCGTCGAGCAGGAAGACCGGGTTCTTGCTCTTGGCCTGCCGCATGCCCTGGATGATGCGCCCCGGCATGGCGCCCACGTAGGTGCGCCGGTGCCCTCTGATGTCGGCCTCGTCGCGCGCGCCACCGAGCGAGATGCGCACGTACTTGCGACCCAGCGCCTTGGCGACCGACTGCGCGATCGACGTCTTGCCCACGCCCGGAGGTCCGACGAAGAGCAGAATCGGGCCCTTGGTGCCCTGGTCGTCTTCGTTGCCCGGGAGCTCGTCGGGTGCCGCGGCGCCGTCGGCTTCCTCGCCGTCGGCCGCCTCATCGCCGTCGGTCGCCCGCTCGCTCTGGAGCTTGCGCACGGCCAGGAACTCGAGCACGCGGTCCTTGACGTCGTCGAGGCCGTAGTGGTCTTCGTCCAGGATCTCTTCCGAGCGGCCGAGGTCGATCTTGTCTTCGGTGCGCTCGTTCCAGGGCAGTTCGGTGACCCACTCGAGGAAGGTGCGAATGACCTGGTACTCGGCCGACTGCGGCGCGGTGCGCTCGAGCCGCCTGAGCTCGCGGTCGACCTCGGAGCGCTGCTCCTCGTCGAGCTGGAGTTCTTCGATGCGCGTCTTGAGCTCTTCGACGTCGTCGCGCTCCTCCTCTTCGCCGAGCTCCTTCTGGATCTGCTTGAGCTGCTCGCGCAGGAGCATCTCACGCTGCCGCTCGCCCAGCTCGGACTGCACCCGGGCCTGGATGTCTTCCTGGGCCTCGATGCGGGCGAGCTCGCGCTCGACCGCGACCAGGGCGCGCCTCATGCGCTCCTCGTCGTCCAGCACCTCGAGCAGCTTCTGCTTGTCAGCGCTCGGCAGCTCGAGGTAGAAGGCCACGAGGTCGGCGAACGAGCCGGGATCGTCGACGCCCTGAATGAGCTGGTTCAGCGCTTCGGCGGGCACGCCCCGGCGGGTGCCGAGCTCGGCGGCGCGGTCACGGAGCTCCTTGTCGAGCGCCTGGAAGGCGGGGTCGGCCGTGTCGCGGGGCGCCTGCCGTTCCATCTCGAGCAGCACCGCGCGAAGCATCTGGTCGCCCTCGTCGCGGTAGCTCAGCGCCTGCGCGCGGCTCTCGCCCTGGACGAGCAGCTGCATGCCCCCGCGTACGCGGTGCGTCTGGATGATGCGCACCACGGTGCCCACGCCGTACAGCATGTCGGGCGTGGCCTCGTCGACGTTCTCCTTCTGTGCCACCGCGAAAAGACGGCGGTCGCCGTCGAGCGCGGCCTGTACGGCCTCGACCGTGCCCGGCCGGCCGGCGGAGATCGGAACCGCGACCCCCGGGTACACGACCGTGTCCCTCAGGGGCAATACCGGAAGCGTGAATCGCTCGCCCATGAAACCTCGCTGCGTCACGGGAGCGACCCGGCCGTTTCCGGCCCGCCGTCACCCGCTCGGGAATTCCCTCGTCGAACCGTGGCGTCGTGCCACGGGATACGGCTTCGGTGCAGATTCCTTGCCAACCCTCGGGCCCGGATTTCGTGCCGGTCGTGCAGGTCCTCCTGCCAGAGTGGCGCGAGAGGGCGCGGCGGTCGACGCCCGCGGCGCACTTTTTCCGCCCGCCGTGTCGCGATACCTTCGGACTCCGGGCACACGCCTTCGCCCGGGCCCCGAGTCACGAGAGGTGAGGTCATGACCGCCGAGCTGTTGCAGGGTGTCACCTGGTTCCGGGGCTCGTCCGTGCGCATTCGCCGGGCGGGCATCGAGGTGCACGTCGATCCGATCGGTCTCGACGACGAGGGCGAGGCGGACTACATCCTGCTCACGCACCCGCACTACGACAACTTCAGCGAAGACGACATCGCGCGCGTGCGCACGCCCGAGACCGTGGTGATCGCGCCCGCGACCATGAAGAAGCTGCTCGCCGACGCGGACCACTTCATGCGGCCCGGCGACATGCTGCAGCTCGAGGGGCTCGACGTACTCGCGGTGCCGGCGTACAACGTCGACAAGCGCTACCACCCCGCCGAGAACGGGTGGCTGGGCTACGTCTTCACGATCGGGGGCGTCACCTTCTACCATGCCGGCGACACCGACTTCATCGACGAGATGCACTCGGTGCGCTGCGACGTGGCGTTCCTGCCGGTCGACGGCCACTACACGATGGACGCCGAGGGCGCCGCGCAGGCCGCTGAGGCGTGCGGGGCGTCGGTGGTGGTGCCCGTGCGCTGGACCGACGAAGGTCCCTCGGCCGACGAAGCCCGTGCGTTCGCGACACGGGCCGATCTGGGCGTGCGGCTGTTGGAGCGTGCCGGATGAGGGCGTCGCGCCTTCATTGGTTCACGGGCCCGGTTCTGGCGCTCGCGCTGGCGCCGTCCGTCGCTTCGCTGGCGGCCCAGGAAGTCGAGCCCACCTCGGCGCTTCCCTCGATGGCCGGGCGCTCGACGGTTTACGCGCCGAACGGGGCGGTCGCCACGAGTCAGCCCCTCGCGTCCGCCGCGGCGCTCCGCGTGCTCGAGCAGGGTGGCAGCGCGGTCGACGCGGCGGTCGCCGCCTCGGCGGTGCTCTCGCTGGTGGAGCCCCACATGACCGGCCCCGGGGGCGACCTCTTCGCGCTGGTCTGGGACCCGGCCGAGCGCCGCGTGGTCGGGCTCGACGCCAGCGGCCGCGCGGGGGCGCTCATGACGCCGGAGCGCATCGCGGGCGACGGCTTCGACGACGTGCCCTACCAGGGTCCGGGCTCCGTCACCGTGCCCGGCGCGGTCGCCGGGTGGGCGGCGCTCGTCGAGCGGTTCGGGAACCGATCGCTGCGCGAGGCGCTGGCGGCCGCCATCGACCTGGCCCGCAACGGCTTTCCGGTGTCGCCGATCATTGCCGAGCAATGGGCGAACGAAGTCGACCTGCTTCGGGGGGATCCGGGGGCCGCCGCGACCTACCTGGACGCGCGCGGCGAGGCGCCGCGGGCGGGTACGTGGTTTCGGAACCCCGATCTGGCGTCGTCGCTCGAAGCCATCGCCGCAGAGGGGCCGGGCGCGCTCTACGGGGGCGCGCTGGGGCAACGCATCGTCGAGGGGCTTTCCGAGCTCGGCGGCTACCTGACGCTCGACGACTTGCGCCAGATGCAGGTCGACTGGGTCGAGCCGATCTCGACCGACTACAGGGGCTGGCGCGTGTGGGAGATGCCGCCCGCCGTGCAGGGCATCGCGGCGCTCCAGATGCTCGAGCTGCTCGAGCCCTTCGACCTGAGGGCCATGGGCCACAACTCGCCCGAGTACCTGCACCACCTGATCGAGGCCAAGAAGCTCGCCTTCGCCGACCTCGACCACGTCGCCGACCGGGACCACATGGCCGTCGACCCGGCCGCGCTTCTCGATCCTGCGTACATCGCAGCGCGGCGAGCCCTGATCGACCCCGAGCAGGCCGCCGAGCGGCGGGAGCCCGGCGACGAAGTCGGGCAGAGCGAGACGGTGTTCCTGGTGGTCGCCGACCGGAACGGCATGATGGTGTCGTTCATTCACTCGATCTACGAGTACTTCGGGTCGGGGGTGGTGATTCCGGGAACCGGGTTCGTGCTGCAGAACCGCGGGGCGGGCTTCACCCTCGACGAAGGGCACCCGAACCGCGTCGCGCCCGGCAAACGCCCGTTCCACACGCTGATTCCCGGCTTCGTGACGAGAGACGACGAGCCGGTGATGGCGTTCGGCGTCATGGGGGGCTCCATGCAGCCGCAGGGCCACGTGCAGCTGCTCGCGAACCTCTTCGACTTCGAGATGGACCTGCAGGAGGCGGTCGACGCCGCGCGCTTTCGCCACATGGGTGGGCTTCGCGTGGCGATCGAGCGGGTGACACCGGACGTCCAGGCCGCGCTCGAGGCGCTGGGGCACGAGGTGATTCCCTGGCAGAGGGTGGCGTTCGGCGGGGCGCAGGTCGTGTGGCGGCTCGACCGGGGCTGGGCGGCCGCGTCGGATCCGCGCAAGGACGGCATGGCGATCGGGCACTGATGGCGGATCCGCGCGACACGCCCGACGACCTCGATCCCCGCTCGGTGCTGCCGTTCGACCGGCTGCCGCCTGGCTTCGCCGAGACGCTCGACGACCCGCCCGACGAGCCCGTCGTCGCACGCCCTGCCGCCACCATCGTGCTGCTGCGCGAGGGGCGGGGCGACGAGGTCGAGGTGCTTCTGCTCAGGCGCGTCCGGAGCGCCGGGTTCGTGCCGGGCGCCTACGTCTTTCCGGGCGGCCGGGTGGACGCCGACGACGCCACGCCGGCGCTGGTCGAACGGCTGGGCGGCGTGACCGCGCCGGCGCTCGCTGGGCGGCTGGGCCTCGAGGCCGACGCGGTGCCGCCCGCCGAGGCCTATCTGATCGCGGCGCTTCGCGAGGCTTTCGAAGAGACCGGCCTGCTGGTGGGCCGGCGTGCCGACGGCTCGCTGCTGCCGGGCGCGGCGGACGACCCGACGCTCGCCGCCGCGCGGGACCGCGTTCTGGCCGATGAAGACGCGTTCGCGACGGTTCTCGAGCAGCTCGATGCGCAGCTGGACGGCGCCGCCGTCGAGTACGTCGCGCACTGGATCACCCCCGAGATCGAGCCACGCCGCTACGACACGCGGTTCTTCGCGGCCGCCGTCGGGGGCGAAGCGCCGGTCTCGCTCCACGCCGCCGAGATGACCGACGCCCTCTGGCTCCGGCCCTCGGAAGCGCTCGACCGCAACGTCGAAGGCCGCCTGCCGATGGTCTTTCCGACGCTCAGAACGCTCGAGGCGCTGGCCGGCTTCCGCTCACCCGACGCCGCCCTCGCCTGGTTCCGGGGCCGCGAGATTCCCGCCATTTTGCCGCGGCTGGTCCGCACGCCGACCGGGGTCGGGCTGGCGCTGTGATCCGCGCCGCTCGACCCACGCCAGCGCGAACCACAGCCCGGCGGTGACGGCCGCGGCGACGTAGCCGTCGACGGCGTAGTGCCAGCCGAGATGGACGGATCCGAGCTGGATCAGCGCGGCGTAGGCGATCGAGAGCCCGCGCGGCCACGACCCACAGGGCCAGAGCACGAGCGCGAAGAGCACCGCGACGCCCACGTGCACGCTTGGCATCGCGTTGATCCCCTCGGCCAGGAACCCGCGCTCGCCCGTGAAGCCGGCGAGCAGCGCCTGCTGCAGGTCGGTCGCACGCAGGTCCAGCGGAGCCAGCCGCGCCAGGAGTGGCTCGAAGGTCGCGTCGCCCGTGAAGTGCTCGTAGTAGACCGGCCCGCCCGAGGCGAAGAAGGTCGCCATCGCCGTGCCGAGCACGACCCAGACCATCAGGTACGTCACGAGCACCCGCGTCCGGCGCCCCGAGGGCGGCGCGAACGCCACGGCGAGGACGAACGCCGCGAGCGCCGTGTACCAGCTCACGTACACGAAATCGATGACGCGGGTTGCGAACGCCGACCCGAAGAGTGCGTGCGTGATGCGCCAGGGATCGACGCCCAGGTGCAGCGCCCGGTCCAGCTCGGCGAGCGCGGGGTCCCAGCCGTAGCTCGTGTACCGGGGAATCGCCTGCTTCCACGCGATGAACGCGTCCATGAAGAGCGCGAGCGCCACCAGCACCGCGAGCGCCGGCACGAGTCGGCGGGGCGAGAGCACGCCCCGCCGGAGTTCGTGGCCCACGAGCCGCCACGCCTCACGGTCGGGCACCGGCCCCCCCGGCCGCCTCTTCGAGCGCAGCCGCCACCGGAGCCGCGTGACCTCGAAGAGCACGACCACCGGCACGAAGACCAGCACCGCGAACGGAAACACGACCGGCACGCGGTGGCCGGCCAGAAAGGTCGCAGCGAGGTAGGCCGCTGCGAGCAGCAGGGGCGCGCGGCTACCCTGGAGCGTGGCGAGCGTGGCCCACCTCACATGCGGCGGTATCCGGGCCCGCTTCCGCCCTCGCGCGGGGTCCAGCGGGGCCCGAGCACGTCGGTCGCCTTGCAGTCGACGCAGTTCGGGGCGTTCACGACGAGGCGGTCGCCGTCTCGCTCGTAGACCCCGGCCGGGCAGAGGTGCACGTACATCTCGGCCGTTTCCGCGGAAACGTCTTCGCCCACGATGAGGTGCGAGGGTATGTCGTCGCGCGTCTGGTTGCCGCTCTTGAAGACCGCGTCGACCTTGCTGAAGGTGAGCTTGCCGTCGGGCACGAAGGCGTCACCCGCAGCGGGCCCGCCCTCCGCCCCCCCCGCGAGCACCTTGGGCTCGGCCGCGTCCTCCTCGACGGCGATGCGGCCGCCGGGGAACGCCCCGCCGGTCAGGGTCATGAGCCCGGCCTTGAATCCCCCGCCGAAGAACCCGCTCTTGAAGGCCAGACGCATGTTGCGGGTCTTCTTCATGTCGGCCACGACGTAGCTCCGGTCGACCGACTCGGTGTAGGCACGAAGCCCCGCCTCGCTCGTGTCGCCCGCCTTGAGCGCGCGGAAGATCGCGCGCGCCGCGAGCATGCCCGAGTGCATGGCGTAGTGAATGCCCTTGAGCGACGGCACGTCCACGTACCCGGCGGCGTCGCCCACGATGCAGATACCGTTGCCGTGCCTGCGTTCCGGCAATGAATAGAATCCGCCTTCTGGAATGGTCTTCGCGCCCCACTCGACCATCTCGCCCCCCTCGAGCACCTCGCGAAAGAGCGGGTGCAGCTTCATGCGCTGCAGCAGTTCGTGCACGTCGAGGCGGGCGTTCTGATAGTCGAGCCCGACGACCAGCCCGAGCGAGACGAGGTTGTCTTCGAGCGGGTACATCCAGGAGCCGCCGAAGGCGTCGCGCGGCAGCGGCCAGCCGAGGGTGTGCACGATGCGGTCGAGCGGCTGCCGGGTTTCCCACAGCTCCTTGACGCCCAGAGCATAGATCTGGGGATTCGCGGAGCGGACGCCCTGCCACTCGAGGTACGCCTGCGTGAGCGTGCCGCGCGTGCCCTCGCTCAGAACGGTGACGCGGCCGGTGATGTCCATGGCGGGCATGGCGTCGGGGCCCGAGGGCTGACCGTCGCGGTCGAGCCCGGTGGGGGTCGTGCGCACCCCCACCACCTTCTCGCCCTCGACCAGGAGCGCGTCGGCCGGGAAGCCCGGAAAGACGTTGACGCCGAGCGCTTCGGCCTGTTCGCCCATGTAGCGAACGATCTCCGAAATCGACGCGACCCAGTTGCCGTGGTTCTTCATGGTCGGGGGCGTCGGCAGCTTCGTCGCCTTGCTGTCGGAGAGCAGGTAGACGGCCTCCTTGTCGACCGGGCGCCGGAGCGGCAGCTCGGCGAGGGGCACGTCCGGGAAGAGCTCCTGCAGCGCCCTGGGGTTGACCACCGCCCCCGAGAGGTTGTGCTCGCCGAGCGCGCCCGCTTTTTCCAGAACACCTATTTCAATATCGCCCAGATCGCCGCCTTGCTCCGCGTCTTTCCGAACCAGGCGCGCCAGCTCGATGGCGCCCGCGAGCCCCGCCGGACCGCCGCCGACGAAGACCACGTCCATGGGCACGCCCTCGGGGTCGGGCGTCTCTTCGAGGATCAGGCGGTCGAGTGGAAGCGGGGGCTGGTGATCGAGCGGACGCACGGTCCTCTTCGAGGCCTCGTCGGACATCGGCACTCCGTGGGCGGGGGCGTAGGTGGACGGCGTGTGGGCGGCGCTCCGGCGCCCAGGACCCTGCCTGGGCGCGCGGGGTACCCGGACCGCCCTGAAAGGTACGCCTTCGAAGGGGCTCGTGCAGGCCCCGCAGCCACGGAAACACTTCGACGATGACGTCTTCCAGACCCACGACGCTCGGCGCCCTCCGCGATTCCGGCTACCACCCCCGCAGCGTGAAGGACGAGATGCGCGCCAACCTGCGCGCGAAGCTCCGCTCGGGCGAGACACTTTTTCCGGGCGTGCTGGGCTACGACGAAACCGTGGTGCCTCAACTCGTGAACGCGCTGCTCGCGCGGCACGACTTCATTCTGCTCGGGCTCCGCGGGCAGGCCAAGAGCCGCATCCTCCGGGCGCTCACGACGCTGCTCGACGACGAGATTCCCGTGCTCGAGGGCAGCGAGATCAACGACGATCCGCTGGTCCCGGTGTCGCGCTACGGGCGCGAACTCGTGGCCGAGCGCGGCGACGACGCGCCGGTGGCGTGGGTCGGCCGCGAGCAGCGCTACGTCGAGAAGCTCGCCACGCCCGACGTGACCATCGCCGACATCATCGGCGACCTGGACCCGATCAAGGCGGCCAGGGGCGGCCACATTCTGGCCGACGAGCTGACGATTCACTTCGGCCTGCTGCCGCGTGCCAACCGGGGCATCTTCGCCATCAACGAGCTTCCGGACCTCTCGGGCAAGATCCAGGTCGGTCTCTTCAACGTGCTCCAGGAGGGCGACGTCCAGATCAAGGGCTACCCGATACGGCTGCCCCTCGACGTGCTCATGGTGTTCACCGCCAACCCCGAAGACTACACGGCGCGCGGCAAGATCATCACGCCGCTCAAGGACCGCATCGGCGCCGAGATTCGCACGCACTACCCGCTCGACGTCGAGACGGGCATCGGGGTGACGCGCCAGGA
>CBFGQV010000055.1:0-11490 GCA_965651045.1 uncultured bacterium | reverse complement strand
ACACCGAGGCCGGCGGAACGACCGCCGCGTCGCTCTACGACCTCGAGCAGTGGCGTGGCTCGGTGCGTTCCCTCGAGCATATGGGCGCCTATGCCACGCTCGAACAGGGTATCGTGGGCGAGGGCGGCGAAGCGGGCACGGTCAACCTGGCGCGTGTGAGCGCGGCGGCGTTCGAGGTGACGCGGGTGCCGCCGGTGATGGGTCGGTTCCTGATCGACGCCGACGAAGCCCCGGGCGCGCCCGCCGTGGTGGTGCTCGGACACAGGCCCTGGCAGGCGCTGTTCGGGGGCGACCCGGAGATGGTGGGGCGCGTGGTCCAGCTCGGCGGCACTCCCACCACCGTCGTCGGCGTCATGCCCGAAGGTTACGGGTTTCCGCAGTTTCAGGACGCGTGGGCGCCGCTGACCGTCGACCGCGCCGAGCTCGCACCCGAGACGGCGCCCCGTGTGGCGCTCTTCGCGCGGCTCGCGCCGGGGGCCACGCTCGAGAGCGCCCGGGCCGAGCTCGAGGTGGTCGGGCGCCGGGCCGCGGCGGACCTGCCTGCGGTCTACGAGCGGCTGAGCCCGACCGTGGTGGGGTTCGCGCAGCGCGCCTCGACCGCACAGACCGCGCTGATTCTGGGGGGCGTCGGCCTGCTCTTCACCTTCCTGCTGGTGGTGGCCTGCGCGAACGTGGCGACCCTCGTGTTCGCGCGCACCGTGACCCGCGAAGGCGAGATCGCGGTGCGCACCGCGCTCGGCGCCACGCGCCGTCGCATCGCGTTGCAGCTCTTCGCCGAAGCGCTCGTCCTGGTCGGGGGAGCCACGGCGCTGGGGCTGCTGATCGCGCGGTTCGCGCTCGGGGGTATCAGCCGCCTCTTCTTCACGATCCAGCAGGCACCCCAGCCGCCGTTCTGGTGGAACGACGGTCTCTCGGGTACGACCGTCGCCTACGCCCTCCTGCTCGCGCTCGTGGCCGCGCTCGTGATCGGCGTGGTGCCTGCGCTCAAGGCGACCCGCGGTGACGTGCAGCCTCGTCTGGGGCAGCTGTCGGCGGGTGGGGGCGGGGGACTCCGTTTCGGCGGCGTCTGGACGGCCATCATCGTGCTCCAGGTCGCGCTCTCGGTGGCGTTCCTTCCGTTGGCCGTGTCGCAGGCGGGCATGGCCTTCGACGACCCCGTCGACAGCGGTTTCCCGGCCGACGAGGTGGTGACCGCGCAGCTCGGCCGCGATCCGGCGGTACCGCCGCGTACCGACGCCGAGCACGACGCCTTCCTGGCCGAAACCCGTCGCCTCTTCGACGAGGTGCGCGACCGCATCGCGGCCGACCCCGCCGTGCGAGGCGTGGCGCTGGCCAGCGGGCTCTCGGCCATGAACCACATCCAGACGGCGTTCGAGTTCGGGGGGGATGGCGGCGACGGCTCGATCACCTCCTGGGCCAGGGTGCTGCTCGTCGATCGGTCCTACCTCGAGCTCATGGGAGCCACGGTGGTTGCGGGGCAACCGTTGTCGCCTGCGGACTACGCGGCGGAATCCCGGTCGGTGCTGGTGAACGAGGCGCTGGTCGCGAAGCTCGGCGGGCGGAACCCGGTGGGCGGGGCGCTGCGCTTTCCGGAGCGGGAGCCCGGCAGCGAGTCGTCGATCGTGCGCGTCCCGGAAGGCGGCAGCTCGGTGCAGGTGGTCGGCGTCGTGCGGAACCCGGGTGTCGACCTCTACGGTCCCGGTGCCCACCCGACGATCTACGCGCCGCTCGATCTGGCGCCGGTCACGCCGCGCGCCGTGGGGCTCGTGGGCATGCCGCAGGCACCGGCGGCGCAGCTCTTCGTGCATCTGCGCCAGGACGCCGGCCCGCAGGCCAGCCGCCTCTACGCGCTGGTGAGCGCCGTCGATCCGTCGCTTCGCCTCTCCGAGTTGGGCACGACGGCCGAGGCCTGGCGACCCGTGCACGTGGGCGCCCGCATCGGCGGGTGGGTCTTCATGGCCGTGGCCGCCATCGTGCTCATGCTGTCGGTGGCGGGCATCTACGCGCTCATGTCGTTCACCGTGTCCCGGCGCACGCGCGAGATCGCGATCCGCACCGCGATCGGTGCGGGCCGTGGGCGCATCGTGCGGCGCATCTTCCGGCGGGCCGCCGTGCAGCTTTCGCTCGGCGTGCTGCTCGGGAGCCTGGTTGCCGTGCCCGTGCTCTGGGACGGCGTCGCCGACGACGGCCCCCGCACGCTGGTGATCGTGTCGCTGCTGCTCCTCGCCGCAGGCCTCGCCTCGTGTCTCGTGCCGGTGCGGCGCGCGCTGGCGGTCGAGCCCGCGTCGGCCATGAAGGCGGAGTGAGCGCCATGCCCGCGTGGTGGAGGCGCGTCCGCGCGGCGCTCGGGCTGGGGGCGATCTGGGCGGGCGGTGGGGCTGCGATCGGAGGGCTCGTGGAGCTCCTGAGCAACCTCTTCCCGGCGCTTCCGGTCGGGTTCATCGACATGTGGATTCAGACGCTCGCGATTCCCGGATTCCTGGGGGGTGTGACGTTCTCGGTCGTGCTGGGCGTGGCCGCGCGCGACCGTGGCTTCCACGAGCTGTCGCTTCCGTTCGTCGTCGGGCTCGGCCTCGTCGGCGGCGTGCTGCTGGGCGGAGGGCTCGTCGCGCTCGGCCTGACACCATGGATCATGCTGCCCGCGGTCCTGCTGAGCGGCGTCGGTGCGTCGATGACGCTGGGACTGGCGCGCCTGGCCACGCGGGGCGAGGCTCCGGACGTGCCGCCGCTGGGCCCGCCGCCCACGTCCGAGCCACTCCCCCCCGCAGATGACCGCCGCGAGTGAGCCATGGGAAAGCGCCGCCCGACCCACGTTTCGCCGCCGAAGTTGCCGCCGACGCTGGTGGGCGCGCGCCCGGACGCCACGCTGGACCTTCACGGCATGCGCGCACACCAGGCGGTGCAGCGCGTCGACAATCTCCTCACCACCTGGACCGCCCGTGCGCCAGGCGCCGTGCTCCTCGTCGTCACCGGGAAGGGCAATCGGTCGCCCGGCGAGCCGGTCCTCCTGAACGCGGTCGAAGAACGGCTCCGTGGGGATTCGCGGGTAGCCGACATGACCCTGGCGGCCGGTGGCGGGGGGTGGCTCGTCAGGGTGCGATAGCGTCGGCGGGAGACCGGCCCGCCGCGATCCGCGCAGGTGGGGGACCTACGTCCGAGCCGTTCGCCGGTCGGCCAGGCTACCACCGGAGCACGAGCGGAAGCGTCGGCCGCAGGTCGGCCGAACCCCCGGCTCGACCCTCGTCGAAGGTGAGCGACATGACGGGCCTACCGCCGTCTTGTGTCTCGAAGCGTACGGGCGCCGCCTCCGCCAGCTCGACGCAGGCCCGCGATGTAGCCGCCACCGGCGAACTCACGGTCACCTGGGTCAGCTCGCGTGGGCCGAGCCCGTGTTCGAACGGTTCCGACGGCGCAGATCCGGTGCCCACCGGACCGAACGGCACCTGAAAGAGGAGCGGCTCGTCGAGCCGCGTCTCTGCGACGGTGATCGCAAGGTTGTCGGGCAGGTACGCGGGTCGGTAGGCCCACCCGTCGAAGGGCCGCCCCGCACCTTCGGTCAGCTGGCCGGGCGAGCGCGCCGCGTCGGCACCCGCGCTCGGCCCGACGCAGATGCCGAACGGGGACGCGCCCGTGTTCCGACCGGCCCAACGCTCGTAGAGGCGCAGCCCGGAGGCGGGCGGCCTCCGGCACGTGCTCGGCTCGGCGACCCAGAGCAGCTCGAGCATCGCGTTCCGAAAGAAGAAGCGTCGATTCGCCGTTCCCTGGCCAGGGTGCGTGTTCGACGAGCCTTCGATGAGCCCCAGTTCGACGAGCGTGTCGGCTTCGGGCGCGCCCGAAGCCGTCAATACGAACACGTGGTGGATCGGAAAGGCCATCGGGCTGGGTAGTGTAAGAGGTGCCGAAAAGCTACTGCTGGCGGAGCGTCACCGCGCTACCACGCGGCGCCGCGTGGTTTTCGCAGCCATGGACGTCGACCCGGACGACGAAGGCTGCGTTTCCGGCGTATGCGGCCGTCTTTGCAGCCAGCGACGACGCCGGGGCCGACGAAGGCTGCGTTCACGGCGTATGCCGCCGGCTTTGCGGCCATCATTCTGCCGACGCACGTCCAAGGCTGCAAAGACGGCCGCGCTCCGCCCCAACCCGCCGCTGCCACCGCCGCCTCGCCGCGCCCCGCCGCGCCCCGCCGGGCAGGCGCCGCCCGTGCCCGGGCGCACCCGCCGGGCAGGCGCGCCGCCCGGATCGGCCGTCCCGATCCGCCGCGCCTCCGCCAGTCGCCCCGATCCGCCAGCCGCCCCGTTCCGCCGGCCGTCCCGATCCGCCAGCCCCCGCCACTCGCCCGCTACTCCTGGCGGAGCGTCACCGCGGGGTCGACAGTGGCCGCCCGGTGCGCGGGCAGCCAGCTCGCGCCGGCCGCCACCACGCCCAGCGTGACGACCACGGCCGCGTAGGTGGCCGGGTCGACCGCGCTCACACCGAAGAGCATCGACGCCATCAACCGCGACAGCCCGATCGCGGCGACCAGGCCGAGCGCTACGCCGATCGCGACCAGCGTCATGCCCTCGCGCACGACCATGCCCGACACGTCACCGCGCGCGGCGCCGAGCGCCATGCGCACGCCGATCTCGCGGGTGCGTTGGCTGACCGCGTACGAGATCACGCCGTAGATGCCGATCGTGCCGAGCATGAGCGCCACCGCGCCCGCGATGCCCAGCATGACGAGCGCGAACGACGTGCGGGCCATCGAGCGGTCGACGAGCTCCTGCATGGTCGCGGGCTCGGCGAGCGGGACGGCGCTCGTGACCTCCGAAAGCGCCGTGCGCGCCTGGGCCAGCAACCCCGGAAGCTCGGACTCGCCGGCGCGGAGCACGAACGCGAGGCTCCGCCGCACGGTCGGGCCCTCGCCCCACATGTTCGCCTGCGCGATCGGCCAGTACATGGCCGAGGTCGGGTCCTGATCGAGGCCGTCCTCGTGCACGGCACCCACCACGCCCACGATCTCGTACCAGATGCGCGTATCATCGCGAATGTCGATCGATCCGACGCGGCGCCCGATCGCGTCGCGGGGCTCCGCCCAGTATTCACGAGCGAAGTTCTCCGTCACGACCACCACGGGGCGCTGTTCGTAGACGTCGACCCAGTCCAGGTCACGCCCCGCGACGAGGGGGATCCCCATGGCGTCGAAGTACCCGGGTGCGACCCAGTTGAAGCGCCGGATCGGCGGCAATTGACCGTCGGGTACCGGGCTGTCTTCGACGAAGACCGGGTCGTTCGAGTCCCAGCCGCCGAGCGGAATGCCCTGGGCCGCACCGACGCGGGTCACACCGGGAATCCCCTCGAAGCGTTGCAGCAGTTGTTGCCAGAGGGCCGCAGTTTCCTCGACGCCCCCGGAGACGCTCGAGGGAATCGTGACCCGGAAGGTGAGCGCGCTCCCGCTGTCGAAGCCGGGGTCGACGTTCCGGAGCGCCTGGAACGAGCGGATCATCAGACCGGAGCCGACGACCAGCACCAGCGCGAGCGCGACCTGGGCCACGACGAGGCCGTTCCGGGCGCGGTGCCGCTCGCGGCCCTCCGAGCCCCCGCGGCCGCCTTCCTTGAGCGAGGTGACGAGGTTCGGGCTGCCGTAGCGCAGGAGCGGAAAGAGCCCGAAGAGAAGGCCGGCTCCGACCGAGATGGCGCCCGTGAAGGCGAGTACGATCGGGTCGAGCCCGATCTCCTCCAGGCGGGGCAACTGCGACGGTGCCATCGACAGCAGCACACGTAGCCCGGACCATGCGAGCGCCACGCCGACCACTCCTCCGAGCAGCCCGAGCAGCACGCTCTCGGTCAGGAACTGTCCGGCGATGTCACGACGATCCGCGCCCATCGCGGTGTGTACGGCCACCTCTCGCGTGCCCGCCTCGGCCCTTACGAGGAAGAGGTTCGCGACATTGGCGCTCGCGATAAGGAGCACCATGCCCACCGTGCCGAGCAGTACCCAGAGCACCGTGCGCACGTCTCCGACGACGTCCTCCTTGAGCGGACGAATGATGCCTGCCATACGAGACTGTTCGAGCATGCTGAGGCTCACCGGCCCCGGGTAGCGCTCGGTCGCGACCGGCAGCAACCGGTTCACCTCCGCCGCCACCTGTTCGCTGGTCACGCCTTCGCGCATGCGACCGATCGCCTGGTACGAGAAGTTGCCCATCATCACCTCGGCAGGATCGAACTGCGCCGGGTAGAGAAAGGCCGGATCACGATTGAGGAAGCGGAAGTCCTCGGGCAGCACGCCGATGATCTCGCTCGGGTTGCCCGACACGGAGATCGTGCGGCCGACGGCCGACGGGTCACCGCCGTACGCGCGCTGCCAGAAACCGTGCGAGAGAATGACCGTGCGCGGCGCGCCGTGGGCGTCGTCGTCGGGCGAGAAGCGGCGGCCGATCGCGGGCTCCACGCCGAGCACCGACAGGAAGCCTTCGGTCACCATCAGCGTCTCGACCTGCTCGGGCTGGTCGCCCACGAGCACCTGCGCCCCACGCCCTGCCCACAGCGCGACGTCGTCGAGCAGCTGCGTGTCGGTCCGGTAGGTCAGGTAGGTCGCGGGCGACTGGTTGAGCAGGGGAATGTCCAGCCCCGGCGCTTCGTGCCACATGGCCACGAGTTCGTCGGGCTCCTCGAAGGGGAGCGGCTTCAGGAGCACCCCGTTCACGACGCTGAAGATGGCCGTGTTCGCGCCGATGCCGACGGCCAGCGTCACGATCGCGGTCAGGGAG
This sequence comes from uncultured bacterium, assembly GCA_965651045.1. Taxonomy (GTDB): domain Bacteria; phylum Gemmatimonadota; class Gemmatimonadetes; order Longimicrobiales; family Gaopeijiaceae; genus Gaopeijia. Next base: position 4,741 of record CBFGQV010000055.1, on the reverse strand, counting down.
AAGAGCGGGGCTCGAGCGAGCTTGCGCGTCGCGATCTTCAGGTGTCGGCGCAGGGCGTCCATGGGGTTCAACCTCTCGGTCCACGTCGTCGTCGGGAGCGTCGGGGGCCCCTACGCGTCCGGGCTTCGGCGGGTTTCCGGGCCCTCAGGGGGGCGGTGACCCGTCCGGAAAGGTTTTCATTGACCTCGGGGTGAGGGGCTCCACACCATGCAATGCTGCCCGCTCGCCTCACCGCGAACGGGGAGACGATCGGACAGCGTCGCACTGGGACGACTTCCACCCTCCCTTCAAGGAGCCCGTATGCGACACTCCACGATCGGCACGTTCGTGCCTCTCACCGCCCTCGCCCTCACCTTCGTCACGGCCATGCCGACCCTCGCGCAGGACCGCGCGGCGGTCGTTGCCAACGCCCTCTCGGCGGCTCCCGCATCGATCTCCGGTGCCGCGGCCGTCATGGACTGGGAGGGCAACACCCTCCGCGAGGGCACCAACGGCTGGACCTGCTTTCCCGATCCGCCGAACATGACCGACGCGCCCATGTGCTTCGACCAGGCCTGGCTCGCGTGGGCCGACGCCTGGCAGAACCAGGGACCCGTCGCGATCGATCGCGCTGGCATCGCCTACATGCTCCAGGGCGATGCGGGCGCCAGCAACACTGATCCCTACGCGGAAGGTCCGACGGACGACAACGAGTGGGTCGTCACGGGGCCGCATCTCATGCTGATCGTGCCCGATCCGTCCGAGCTGGACGGTCTGCCGACCGACCCGGACAACGGTGGGCCGTGGGTGATGTGGAAGGGCACGCCGTACGCCCACGTGATGATTCCGCTGGGGCCGGCGGGCGGCCGGTAGGCGGGCGGCGAGCCGTCGGTCGCTCCTGCGTGCCGGGCGGCGTCTCGGCCGCCCGGCAGCGCACCACATTTCCCTTCACGCAGCCTTCCCGTTAAACTTGAAGGTCTGTCGATGACTCGAACAAGTGGGGAAACCACGTGGCGAAGCAGGAAGCGATCGAATTCGAAGGTGTGGTGAACGAGGTTCTTCCCAACGCGACCTTCCGGGTCGAGTTGGAGAACGATCACGAGATTCTGGCGCACCTCTCGGGCAAAATGCGCAAGCACTACATTCGCGTGCTCGAGGGTGACCGGGTGACCGTCGAGGTCTCGCCGTACGACCTCAGCCGCGGCCGGGTTACCTACCGGTACAAGTAGTCCTTCAGGCGTCGGCGGGTACGCGCGACCATTGCGTCGCGGGGCCCGCCCTCCACACCTTGGCGCGCACGAGGCCGGGCGTCGCCCGGTCGGCCACCAGACCCGGAGGCCCCATGCCGAGGTTCTTGATCCGCCGCGAGATACCAGGAGCGGGCAGCATGTCGCCCGCCGACCTCCAAGGCGCGTCTCAGCAGTCGTGCAAGGTGCTCACCGAGCTCGGCCCGAGCATTCAGTGGGTGCAGAGCTACGTCACCGCCGACACGATCCACTGTGTCTACATCGCCCCCGATGAGGACCTGATCCGCAAGCACGCGGCCGAGGCCGGGTTTCCGGCGGACCAGGTGATGCGGGTCGAGACCATCATCGATCCCACGACGGCCGAAGCCTGACGCGCCGGTGGCGATCGAACTCGATCCGGAGCGGCGCGAGCGGCTGGTCGGAAGCTTGCGCGGCTTCTTTCTCGAGACGTTCGACGAGGACCTGAGCCCCTTTCGGGCCGAGCAGGTGCTCGATCACGTGCTCGAGACCGCGGGTCCGCAGGTCTACAACCAGGCGGTGCAGGACGCACGCCGCTTCATGATGCAGAAGCTGGAGGACCTGGAGGGCGACGTTCACGAACCCGAGGGGTTCTGAGCGCACCGCCCTCGTCGCCGACCTGATCGCGAAGGCGGCCGTATCCGGCCGCGAGAGCCGCGGCACGAAGCACGACGAAGAGGACGAACGCGCTCCAGAGGCCTGCGTTGCCGGCGACGGGAATCAAGACGAGCGACGCGCCCAGGAACCCGAGGAACGACAGCACGCTGGCGTTCCGCATGGCGCGCGTCCTCGTCGCGCCGATGAAGATGCCGTCGAGTTGGAACGCGGCGAAGGACAGCACGACGTAGAGCGCCGTCCAGGGCAGGTAGCGGAGCGCCGTGTCGCGCACCGGCTCGAGGTCGGTGAGCACGCCCACGGCCCATGGGCCCACCAGCAGCACCATCGCCCCCAGGACGAGCGCGCTCGCCGCGGCGAGTTCGGTCGCGAGACGCACGGCCCGGTCGAAGGCCGCGCGCCGCCCCCCGCCGACGGCCCGCCCCACGAGGATCTCGGTGGCGTGCGCGAAGCCGTCGAGCAGGTACGCGCTCAGGGTGATCATCTGCAGCAGTACGTGGTTCGCGGCCAGGACCCGGTCGCCGAACATCGCGCCCTGGTTCGTGAACCACCCGAATCCGAGCAGCAGGAAGAGCGTGCGCACCATGATGTCGCCGTTCGCGGCGAGCACCGCGCGAAACGCCGCCAGGTCGCGCAGTCGCTCGGCGGGCCACCAAGGCTCGTCGTCATCGCGCTCGGCGGCGAGCACCCGGTAGACGAGCCAGAGCCCGACGCCGAAGGTGGACCACTCGGCGAGCATGGTGCCGAACGCGATGCCTCGCACGCCCCACCCCAACACGCCGGCGAAGAGCACGTCGAGCGTCATGTTGAGGCCGTTCAGCACGAGCTGGGTCACGAGTACGTGACGCGTGCGTCCGAGCCCGATCAGGGTACCGAGCACCGCGAACAGCCCGAGACTCGCCGGCGCGGCCCAGATGCGCAGGTCGAAATACTCGGCCGTGAGCGCCTCCACCTCGGACGAGGCACCGAGCAGGGTCAGCGAGAGCGCCCGAATGGGCCGCTGCAGCACCAGAAGGGTGATCCCCAGGGCCAGGGCTAGCCCCAGGGCGCGGGCCAGCGTGGCACGCACTTCGGCGCTGTCGCTCCGACCGGCGGCTTGCGCGGTGAACCCCGTCGTGCCCATGCGCAGGAAGCCGAAGCCCCAGAAGACGAAGCTGAAGATCAGCGCACCGAGGCTGATGGCGCCGAGCTCCGGCACGGTGCCGGTGTTGCCGATCACCGCCGTGTCGACCAGCCCGAGCAGCGGTACGGCCGAGTTCGCGAGCACGATGGGCCACGCGAGCTCGACGATGCGGCGCCGGGTCGCGGGGCCGTGCAGTGTTTCGGGGGATTCGCTCACCCGGCGAATCTATACGTGCGGGGCGCGGTTCAGAACCGCTCGCCGGCCGCTTCCCGCAGGTGGCTGCCCACGGGGCGTATGCGACCCCACATGGTCCAGAAGTAGACCGCCAGACCCGCGATCTGGCCGAGCCCCCCGGCGACGACGACCCACGAGAGCACCGGGGCATCGATCCACGCGCGCGCCGCCTCGGCGACGAAGCGCGACGTCGTGGCGACGAGGAGAATCCAGTATGCGGCGGCCGCCCGGCCCGGCGTGTAGCGGGTGTCGTCCTTGGCCGCGCGCGGGAAGAGCCAGAGCGCGACCCCGAGGATCAGGAACATGACGAAGCCGACGAGCACGGCGTGCGCGTGCGCCGAAACCAGGTACGGATCGGGCCAGCGGCCGAGGAGGTCACGCTGGACGAGGAGCCAGGCCCCGAGGGTGAGCCCGGAGAAGAGAAAGACGATACCCGTCTTGATGAATCGGCGAACGAGCGTGTACATGGGGCGCTCCGCGGGTAATTGTCATGAAATACGTCTTGACAATCAGGGTAGCGTCTGCGAGCGTTTGGGCACACCCCCGGTGCACCCTCCCGCGACACCAACCCAGGAACGACCAACATGGAACAGACGACGACGACCGACTACCGCGACCGGCCGGTCGGCGAGCTCGTGGCCGAGGACTACCGGCGTGCGTCGGTCTTCACGCGGTTCGGCATCGACTTCTGCTGCGGCGGCGGCAAGAACGTGGCCGACGCGTGCGAGCGGGCCGGCGCCGACTACGGCGACCTCGAGGCGGCGCTCCAGGCCGTGGACCGCACGCGTGGAGCGAACGGCGACGACGCCCGCGACTGGGAGCTCGACCGCCTGGTTTCGCATATCGAGCTCGTCCATCACCGCTACGTACGCGAGCAACTTCCGGTGCTGAAGCAGTGGACGACCAAGGTCGCGCGCGTACACGGCTCGAGGCACGAGGAGCTGCTCGAGGTGCGCGACGGCGTACACGAGCTCGCCGAGGAGATGGAGGCCCACATGGCCGCCGAGGAGGAAGTGCTCTTTCCGCGCGTGGTGGCGATCGTGCGCGGGCAGAAGGAGGCCGCGGGCGCGGTCGGCAGCGAGACGATCGAGTCGCTCGAAGACGACCACGACCGCGCGGGCGCGCTCATGAAGCGGCTGCGCGACCTGACGGCCGGGTTCCAGCCGCCCGAAGACGCGTGCGCGACGTACCGGGCGGCCTTCGCGCTGCTCGCCGAGTTCGAGCAGGACCTGCACCGGCACGTGCACCTCGAGAACAACATTCTCTTTCCGCGCGCCGCGGCGCTGGCGCGGGGCTGAGAGCATCGGTGAAGGGACCCGACGACGGGGCTACGCTGCCACCACGAGCGCCCGCAGGTGGTCCGGGGTCGGGTCGAAGCTTGCGACCCGGCCCCAACGTCGCCCGCCGTCGGTCGAGCGGTGCAGGCCGCGCTCGTCGGCCGCCCAGAGCTCACCCCCTTCCTGCCCCGGCGCGAGCAGGGGCGCGATGGTCGTAGGCGGCTCGGGCCATCCGTCCGTCACCCGGG
>CBFGQV010000054.1:0-11512 GCA_965651045.1 uncultured bacterium | reverse complement strand
CGCGGAAACGCCCCGGGGGGTTGCACGCCCGGGATGCCATTCGTCGCGCAGGCAGCCCTCGCCGAGGCTCCGCTGGTCACACGCGACGACGGCATTCGCCAGGCATACAGCGCGCCTGCTGGTGACGCCGCCTCGGGTGGCCGCCGCGCGACCCATGCCGTAGGTTGGCGCCGGCTCGCGAATCCCCACGCACCGGACCCCATGCCGCCCTCCCGCTCGCGCTTCAGAGACAGCCGAATCGTGCAGACCGCGGGCGTCTACGCCGGCGTCTCGTGGGTCGTGCTGCAGGTCATCGACACCCTGAGCGACAACCTGGGCCTGCCTCCGTCGATCTTCGTGGCGACGCTCGTGCTGCTCGTGGTGGGGTTCGTGGTGGTGGTCGCGACCGCGTGGGTGCAGTCGCGGCCGGGGCTCGCCGAACGCGCGGAAGCCGAAGAGGTGCCCGAGGCGTGGGAGTTCGACGGCGGTGACCTGCTCGGCTCGCTTCGCGCGGGCAAGCTGCCGCACCTGACCTGGGCGCGCGCGCTGGTCGGAGGGCTCGCGGCATTCCTGCTGCTCTTCGGCGTCGCGGGGCTCTACGTCGTGGTGCAGGACCGCGGCGAGAGCTTCTTCGTCGCGTCGGCCGAAGCGTCGGCGGCGCCGGGCGTGGCGGTCATGCCCTTCGCGGTGTCGGGCCAGGGCGTCGAGCTGCTCCGCGAAGGCATGATGGATCTGCTCTCGACCAACCTCGACGGGGTGGGTGGACTGCGTACGATCCACACGCGCACGGTGCTGGCGCGCTGGCGCGAGAGCGGGCTCGAAGACGCGGCGTCGCTCGACGAGGTGCTCGACGTCGCGCGCGCGGCGGGCGCCCGGTTGGCCCTGGTGGGCAGCGCGGTCGGCGTGGGCACGGCGGTTCGGCTCCGGGCCGAGCTCTACGACGTCGAGGGCGGCGCGGCCGTGGGCGACGCCCAGATCGAGGGGCCGCAAGACGATCTGTTGGCGCTCATCGACGGGCTTTCGGTCGATGTCGTGCGCCGGGTGCTCGAGACCGAAGACGGCGGTTCGGTCCAGGCCCTGAGCCTCGAGAGCCTCACGACCTCGTCGCTCCCGGCGCTGCGCGCGTTCCTGGAGGGCGAGGCGCTCTACCGGCGGGCCGACTTCGAAGGCGCGACGGCAGCGTTCCGGAGGGCAGTCCAGGGGGATTCGCTCTTCGCCCTGGCCCACCACCGGCTGAGCTCGACCATCGGCTGGACGGTCACCGAGCCGGGGCAGGCCGACGAGCACGGCCAACGCGCACGGGAACTCGCCGATCGGCTGCCCGCCCGTGACGCGACGATCATTCGGCTCTCGGATCAGGCCCTGCGAGAAGGCGACGCCCGCGCCGTCGACGAGTTCCGACAGTTCGCCGAGCGCCACCCCGACGATCCCGAGGTGCTCTACTGGCTCGGCGAGGTCTACAACCACGCGGGCGAGATCGCGCTGGTTCCAGTCGAAGACATGGGGGCGGCCTTCGAGTCCGCGATCGCGCTCGACTCGGCCTTCGTGCCGGCCTACATACACGCGATCGAGTCGGCCCTGTCGTTCCACGACATGTCGAAGGCCCGTGCCTTGGTGGCGGGCTTCGAGCGCTACGGGCCCGGCGTGGCCGACCTCGAGCGCATGCGGTTCATGCTTCGCTTCACGGAGTCGACCGACGACATGGCCGCGGCCCTGGCGGCGACCGACGACGAGGCCCTGGCGAACCTCGTCATCAACATCGACGACGCCGATGCCGGCACGGAGCGCATGCGGGGAGTCCTGGCCGACGAGCTGCTCCGGCGATTCGACGCCGGACGCCCGCTGATTTCCGAGCGGGCCGCGCTGATTCTGACGGCCGACGCGCGGTTGAGCCTCGGGCGCTACGGCGCGTACGCCGAGCTCCGGCCACGGCTCGACATCTCGGACGGCACCCTGTTCGAGCTCCAGGCAGGCTTCCAGGGGGTGACACCACCCGACGACGGGCGCGACGCGTGGAGGGCCCTGCCCCTCGACGATCTCGGGCCGTTGCTCTACGGCGCTCTCGCCGCCGCCGAGGCTGGAGAACGCGCCGAGTACGAGGCCAGGCTCGAGAGGTTGCGTGGTTTGCGCCCCCCGCAGGGTGCCGACTCCGCTGCGTTCTTCGGGGCCGTCGCGCGCGTCGCGCAGTCCGTCGAAGCGTGGGGGCGCTGGAGGTTCGAGGGCGCCGAGGCCGGTGCGGCGGCGCTCGCCGACGCCCATCGGGCCAACGGCGCGGGCGGCGCACAGGTGCTGTCGCGGCTGCTCGCCCTGGCGGCCGAGGCGGCGTACACGGAACTCGGCCAGTGGGGCGAGGCGCTCCGCTTCGCGCGCTCGGCCCGCGCCGACGCCTTCGCGACCTTCCGGCAGGCCGCGCTTCACGAGCGGCTGGGCCAGCCCGAAGAGGCACGCCGCCTCTACGGCTTGGCGCTCCACGCTTGGGCCGAGGCCGACCCGGACGTCGCCCAGGTCGCCGAAGCGCGGGAGCGGTTGGCGGCGCTCGGCGGAAGGTGATGCTTGCCCACGGTGCCCTCGTTACCGAAACGCACCAGTCTGACCAGTTTGACTTCCGGGCGCGGGCGGCCCGTGGCGCCCGCTCGCGCCGCGCCCGGGGGCGTTGGACCGCTTTCTGGCCGAGCGCGACGCCGGGTGACGCGCGTCTTCCTGGACACGTCGGCGTTGGTGGCGCTGGCCTTCGCCGAGGCCGGCAACGACGAGATCGCGACGGCGCTCGCTGCGGCCGATGCGGTCCACGCGTCGACGCTGCTCGAGGCAGAGTTCACCGCGCTGCGGGAATCGTGAGCCCGATCATCCCCCGCCCCGCAGGTCCACCAGCTCGACACGGCGGTTCTGGGCGCGCGCTTCGGGGCTCGTGCCCTCGGCGGCGGGTTTGCTCTCGCCGAGCCCGACGGTCTCGAGGCGCTCGGCCGCGACGCCGCCCGATTCGACCAGCCACGCCTTGACCGACGCGGCGCGGCGCTCCGAGAGCTCCTGGTTCGACGCGTCGTCGCCCACGTCGTCGGTGTGGCCCTCGACCCGGAGCCTCAGGTCGGGGTGCTGCTCGAGCATCAGGACGATCTCTTCCAGCACGGGCGTGGATTCGGGGCGCAGCCGATCGCTGCCGGTCGCGAAGAGTATGCCCTGCGTCGCGACCCGTCCGTCGCGCGCCAGCCGGTCGTAGAGCTCGAGCCCGCCGCCCGCGATGCGGATCGGGCCCACCAGAATCGGATTCTCGCCACTCACCGACGTGAAGGTGAGATAGAGGCTGTCGGTGCGCGGGAAGACCGCGTTCGGCACGTTGGCGATGCGGCGGTCGTCCCAGTAGACCTTCATGTGCTCGCCGTCGGCCATGACGCGCACCGGCACCACGTCGGTGGCGTAGCGCCCCGTCTCGATCGGCGTGCGGACCTCGGGGCCCGCGTCTCGGGTCGGCTCGATGCCCGCGCGTGCATTGCCCCACGCGATACGGCTTCCTTCGAATTCGTTCCGGCGCGGCCCGTGGCCGTAGGGCGCGCTCGTGAGCGACACGTACTGGTTGCCGTGCGTGATGTTGATCGCGAACTCGACGGTGAAGCGCTCGGGCAGCGTGCGCGGCAGCGGCAGCACCGCGGTGCCGTTCGAGATCACCCGCACGTACCGGCCGCCCTCCCACTCGACCGTCTCGAAGCTGCCCGCGACGAGCCCCCAGCGCCGTGGAAAGTCGCCCACGCGGTCGGCCGAGTAGTCGTCGACGAAGATCACGTCGTCACCCGGCACGAAGTCCCAGTTGGCCCACACGCCCTCGCCCGGCCGCACCGTGCCGGCGCGCGCGGCCTCGTCCGGATCGGTCACCGGGTTGCCGTCCTCGTCGGTGATGAGCCGCCCGCTGTCGTCCGTGTAGGTCACCGTGCGTCCTTCGCGTTCGGCCCGTTCGACGCAGGCGGAGTCGCCCAGGGCGCAACGCATGGCGTTGGTCACCGCCTTGGCGACCTGGCGCGCGGCCTCACGCTCCGCGGCGTTGCGGGCGGCGTCGCGGAGTCGGCTCCCGAGCTGGGCTTCGGCCGACGCGGGAAGCACCATCGCCGTCGTGGCCAACAGCAGCAGCCAGCATCGAACTCGTTTCAGGGCGGACATGCGTGCAACTCCTGATCTCGGGGGCATCACCAACGGGTCCTCATCCTTAGAGCGCAGAATCGCCCCGCGTCCCGACACCGGCGCCTCGCCGAGGCCGTTGGCCCCGACCGGACCCCGGGGTAGATTTGCCCCAGCCGCCTGCCCGCAGATCCCCCCCCCCCACCCCATGTCGCTTTCCCTACCCGCCGTCGAACGCCTGCTCGCCGCGTGGACCGCAGGCGACGAGGCCGCGCGTGACGAGCTGCTCGCGCTCGTCTACCCGCACCTCAAGCGTATGGCCAGCCGCAAGCTCGGGGGCGAGGCCGCCGGGCACACGCTCAACACGACCGCGCTCGTGCACGAGGCGTGCGTCGACCTGCTCGAGATCGACAACCCCACGTGGCAGGGCCGCGCGCCGTTTTTCGCTTTCATGTCGACGGTCATGCGGCGGGTGCTCGTAGACCACGCGCGCCGCCGGGGCGCCGCCAAGCGCGGCGGCGACTGGGCCCGGGTCGTGCTGAGCGAGGACCTGGTCGGCGACGAGCCGGGGCACGACTCGCTGCTCGATCTCGAGCGCGCCCTCACCCGGCTCGCCGAGCACGCGCCCCGCATGGCCCGCGTCGTGGAGTGCCGGGTCTTCGGCGGCATGACCGACGCCGAGGTGGGTGAAGCGCTGGGAGTGTCGGAGCGGACCGCGGCCCGTGAATGGCAACGTGGACGTGCCTGGCTGAGGCTGGCGCTGGACGAGATGCCATCGACGGGGAGCGACGACGAGCTTTGAACGACGAGGTCAGCGGCGGCACCGAGCACACCGACTGGACGCGCTGGGGCGAGATCGACGCGGTGTTCGACGCCGTGCTCGAACGGCCCGAGGCGGAGTGGGACGCGGCGCTCCGGGCGGCCACCGACGACCCCGAGATCCGGCGGGCCGTGCGGCGCCTGCTCGCCTCGTCGGGAGCGTCGGGCGGGCCCGACGTGCGCATCACCGCCGAGGCCGCGGCCGAGGCGCTCGCCGACTACGCACCCGACGTCATGCCCGAACGGGTCGGCCCCTTCCGGCCGGTGCGTGAACTCGGCTCGGGCGGCATGGGCGTCGTCTATCTGGCCGAGCGGGTCGAGGGCGATTTCCAGCAACGCGTCGCGCTCAAGGTGCTCCGGCCCGAGCTCGCCTCGGCCCACCTGCTCGCGCGATTCCGTTCGGAGCGGCGCATTCTGGCGTCGCTCGGCCACGCCTACATCGCGCCGCTCGTGGACGGCGGCACCACCGACGACGGCCGCCCCTGGCTCGCCATGGAGTACGTCGACGGCGTGCCGATCACCCGGTACTGCGAAGAGCGTGCGCTGCCGCTCGACGAGCGGGTGACGCTCGTACGCGCGGTCGGTCACGCCGTCCGGGCGGCGCACCGGAGCCTGGTCGTGCATCGCGACATCAAGCCCTCCAACGTGCTCGTCACCGCCGAGGGCGTGCCCAAGTTGCTCGACTTCGGCATCGCCAAGCTGCTCGACCCGACGGCGGCCGACGACACCGACCACACCCGGGTCGGCGTGCGCATGCTCACGCCGCGAAGCGCGGCGCCCGAACAGCGCGGCGGCGGGCGCATCACCACCGCCACCGACGTCTTCCAGCTGGGGCTGCTGCTGCTCGAGGTGGCGCTGGGCTCCGAGGTCGACGGCGCCAGCGAGGCGGACGTGCGGAGCGCGGCCACCCGGCTCGGCGGCGACCTCGGCGTGATCGCCGCCAAGGCCGCACACGCCGATCCGGACCGCCGCTACGGCGACGCCGCCGCGTTCGTCGACGACCTGGACCGGTGGCTCGAAGGGCGGCCCATCTCGGCGCGCGCCGATTCGCTAGCCTACCGTACGCGAAAACTGCTGGCCCGGAACCCCTGGCTCGCGCCGACGGCGGCGTTGGTCGCGCTGCTCGCGGCCGGATGGGTCGCCACCCTCGTGCGCCAGACCTCCGTGCTCCGTGTCGAGCGCGACCGCGCCACCGACGCGCGGCGCCAGGCCGAGCTCGAGCGCGAACGCGCCGAGCAGGTGAGCGCCTTCATGACCGGCCTGTTCCGGAGCGCGGATCCGCGCGCCGGTGGACGCGGCGACACGGTGTCGGCGCGCACGCTCCTGCTGACCGGGGCGGAGCGCGCGCGTGCCGAGCTGGCCGGACAGCCCGAGGTACTGGCGCGCCTGCTCGAGGCGACCGGCGAGTCCGCGTGGGCCCTGGGTCTCGGCGATGTGCAGCGTGACCTGCTCGACGAGGCGCTCGCCGCCGAGGCCCGGGCGAGCGGCGATCCCTCGCCCGGGCTGGCCGAAGCGTATGGCCGCCAGATCGACTTCCTCGTGTCGGAGCGGGAGTTCGAGCTGGCCGCCGACCGCGCGCGCGAGCTGGTGCGCATACGTCGCGTCCTGCCCGGGGATCCCCCCGTGGACCTCGCGCGGGCGCTGGCCGCACTGGGCGGAGCCCTCACCGAGACCGGCGACCTCGAGGGCTCAGCCGAGGCACTGGCCGAAGCGATCGGGCTCTTCGAGGCCCATGCGACGCTGGATGACGCGACCTACCGCGTGGCCCTCTCGCGCCTGGCCGCCGTCCGGCGGCGCACCGGCGCCGTTGCCGAAGCCGAAGCGCTCTACCGCCGGGCGCTCGAGGCCGACCGGGCCGACCCCGACACGCCCCCTGCGCAGCTCGCCACCACGATCAACAACCTCGCGCAGCTGCTCCGGACGGAGGAGCGCTTCGCGGAAGCGGAGCCGCTGTTGCGGGAATCGCTCGATCTGCTGCGGAGCGCGCTGGATCCGGGCGACCGCGCGCTCCAGGTCGTGGCGAACAACCTCGCGTCGGTGCTGTCGCTTCAGGGCAAGGACGCCGACGCCGAGGCCGTACTCCAGGCCGAACTCGAGCGGCACCGTGAGGTCTTTCCGGCCGACCATTGGCGACTTGCCCTCGCGGCGGGCGCGATGGCGACCTTCCTGGACCGCGAAGGGCGCCACGTCGAGAGCGAGCCGCTCCGCCGCGACGAGGTCGCCATATACCGCGCCAGCCTCGGCCCGAACCACAGCTGGACCGTGCGCGCGCTGACCGACCTGGGCCGCACGCTCGCCGCGCTCGGCGACACGGCCGGCGCGCGGGCCGTCCTTGTCGAGGCCGAGGCGGCCGCCCGGCTCATCGACGACGTGCCCGACCCGGGGCCGACGCAGGCGGCCGTACGCGAGGCGTTGGGGACGCTGGGCCGCGGACGCCGCTGAGGGCAGGGCTCGAAGAAGACGCAGCCTTCAGGGCCCTACCACACCGCGCTCACCGCGAAGCCGAAGACCGCTTCGGAGCCGTCCTGGAAGACCTTGCCCACCGAGCCCGTGACGGCGACCGACCCCACGTGCAGCGTGGCACCGGCCGTGATCGCCGGGTGCACATCGCTCTCGACGCTGTCGTCGACGTCGTCGATCGAGAAGCGCGCGTAGATGAACCGCGGTGAGAGGAAGGGCGTCAGGCCGGAGATCCCCTCATCATCGAGAGCCAGGGTGCGGCCCACGCCGAAGCCGAAGGGCACCACCCACGCGTTCTGGTCCTCGACCCACACGAACCCCACGTCGGCCAGCGGGCAGACGCTGAGGTCGGGTGCGAGCGCCCGGATCTCGAAGGCCATTCCGCCGCCCACGCTCTTCGAGTTCTCGAGCCCTTCGAGGTCGTAGTCCGTGATGCCGAAGGACGCGTTGAAGAACACGCGCCCGTTCTGGCTCGCGGCCATCCCTCCCAGGCTGTACGCGGTCGCGTCGTCAGGAAAGGAGAGCGACACCGCGAGCGCGCCCGCCGTTCCCTGGGGATACCCGAGGCAGGCCTGGGCCCGGAGCGGACTCGCGTCAAGCGCGCACGCAAGGAGAGCCCCTGCGGCGAGGAACGTCGATCCGGCACGTCGAACCATGATCACCCCCGTGTCAGAGATGACTCACTACTTACACGCCGGCGCCCGCGGGGCAAGGATCACGTTGCGGGGGTCGGCGGCGGGCTCGGTGACCTGTCCTCCCGCACACGCTGACTTCGCAGCCCCCGATGACCTCCGCCACGCCGAGGGCTGCGTTCACGGCCGTATACGCCGTCTTTGCCGCCATCGGCGGCCTCCCACGCAACGAAGGTTGCGAAGACGGCGCGTGACGCCGTCTTCGCAGCCATCATTCATTCGCGGTGCGGCGAGGGCTGCGTTCTCAGCCGCTTCCGGGCTGCGCCGACGCCCTCGCGGTGGCGGCCGGGTCTTCCCTCTGCAGTTGCGACCTACCCCCGCGGGCGCACCGCCTGCCCCTGCACCGGCTCGCCCCGCGCCACCGGCTCGCCGTCGGCCAGGTAGTCGAGGAACTGAGCCGGCAGGCCCTCGCCCTGGCCGAACACGGGCGTGTTCTGAAGGTGGTAGTGCAGATGCGGCTCGCTCGAGTTGCCGCTGTTGCCGCAGAGCCCGAGGGTGTCGCCCGACGCGACGACGTCGCCGGCCTCGACCCGCACGGTCCCCTGCTGCAGGTGCGCGAGAAACGAGTACTCCGCGTTACCGTGGTCGAGCACGACGTGATTGCCGGGCGGCACCGAGGCGTCCATCTCGCCCGGCACGTTGTCCGGCAGTCCGTCGCGCACCGCGCGCACTGTACCCGCGGCCGGTGCCACGATCGGAGATCCCCAGCAGTGGTAATCCTCGTTCGTGCGACCGTCGCCACGATGCCGTGTGCCGTCCCGCACGACCACCAGGTCGAGGGCGAAGCGTTGGTCGCGGTGAGCGGCATGGTAATTCTGCTCGACCGTACGGCCACCCCAGAACACGGTGAACTCCTCCTCGAAGGGTAGGCGCAATGCCGCGCGCGTCCGGTAGTCCAGGTGGCGTGATTCGGCTTCGGTGGGTTGCCCCTGGTCGGCCTGGATGCTGAATCCGGCGATCTGGTCCGCGGCATCGAACGCCCAGGTGACGACGAAGGGCGTCGGCGCGTTCTCGTAGCGCACGACGCGCTGATAGACCCGGTGCCCCTGGACGTCACGCACCGCCTCGCGCACGACCTCGGCTTCGGCGCCGAGTTGAGCCGCGAGCTGGTCGCGGAAGGCGGCGAGGCCTTCGACCCCTCCGAGCGCGTCACGCATCGGGGCGTTGAACGAGGCCACGATGCCGTCGAGCTCGCCTGCGTAGAAGGCTTCGGTGAGCGCGCGCCCCCGCTCCAGATGCGGGTCGGCCGCGGCGTCCTGCCCGGAAAGGGGGCTCACGGCCAGCAGGGCCGCGGCGAACGCGGCACCCGCGGAACGACGGTGGCGGCGGCGGTGCGATCGTTGGTATGACATGCGTCTCTCCTCTTCATTTTCATGGGGATTCGGGGTCCGACGACGGAGGCGTCATCGCCGCCCGCAGCCGTTCCCGGTAGGTGCTGAGCGCCTCGCGCCCGGCGTCGGTCATGCGGTAGCTGGTGACCGGCGTGCGGCCGCGGAACGCCTTCTCGACGGTGATGTAGCCCGCCTCTTCGAGCTTCGAGGCGTGGCTCGACAGGTTGCCGCGTGTGAGCCCCGTCACGGCCTCCATGAACCGGAACTCTACTTCGTCGGCCTCGGCCAGCACCGTGAGGATCGCGAGGCGGGCCGGCTCGTGAACGAGACGATCGAGCTCGAGCAGCCCCCGAAGAGATCCCCCCTCGGGCGTCGGGTCGCTCATGCGGGAGTCCGCCCCGCGCGGAGCGCCTCCAGCTCGCGGCGCAGGCGCCGGAAGTCGCGATGCTGCTTGACCCCGACCACCACCAGCGCGACCGCCGCGATCGGCGCCTGCGGCTGCTGCCAGAGCTCGTACGACGACCCGGCGAGCATGAGCGCCGCCTGGCAGACCAGAAAGACACCGACGATGAACTCGAGCGGGGTCTTCATGAAGAACCAGACGAGCGCCGGCATGACCGCCACGAGCGCGAGGTAGCCGACCATGCCCCACGGCAGCTCGCCGGCTTCGCCGTAGACCTGCAACCACAGCACCACGCCCACGATCGACACGCTCACGAGCGCCGTGAACGCCGTGAACCCGAGGTGCCATCGGCGCTCGGAACGGGTGCGGGCCTCGACGACGCGTCCCATGCGCTGATAGTAGGCGCGCTGGATCGCTTCCTTCGCGGCGATCCACAGGAACGGAGTGAGCGCGAGGGCGCCGCGGCCGAGTACGTCCGAGGGCGGCGCGAAGGCACCGAGCAGGTACGCGATGAGCGCGAGCGTGCCACCGAGCACGCTGGCGAGGCCGCCCGCCGACGTCGAGTAGCGTGCGTAGCGGCGGGTGAGGTCGCCGAGTCGATCGCTCTCGCGTGCGCCGTCGGGGTGAGTTGCAGTTTGGTTCATGCAAACATGTTTGCGCTACAAACTCTCGATGTCAAGGGCTGCCCCGTCGCCGCCGTGACCGCGTTGCCGCCGCCGGTCGAGAGCCGTAGGCTGCCCCATGCGTACGACCCGTCGTGCCTCAACGCGCGCGAGGCTCGCCCGCGCCTCGATTCCGCTCGTCCTGGTCGGGGCCGCGTGCGGCCCGGCCGACGACGCGCCACCCGCGCGCGTCGACGCCCTGCCCCCCTTCGACCACCACGTGCATGTGCTGAGCCCACGGCTGGTCGCCGACTGGCAGTCGCTCGGCGTTCCGTTCAGCCGGCCCGACAGCGCCTACACGTCGGTGAGCGCCATGCTCGGCGCCGGGGCCGACGGGCGCGGGGCCTTCCTGGTGTCGATGGCGCACATCTACGGGTCGCCGGACTTCCGCGAGGCGCTCGGGCTCGACACCGCGGCCGAGCACGCCGCCGTGCGCGCCGCCAACGATCATGTCACGGGTGAGGTGCGCCGCTTCCCGGCGCGTTTCGTGGGATTCTGTTCGGTGCCCATCGGTCGCCCCTACGCCGTGGGCGAGATGCGCCGCTGCCACGACGAACTGACTCTCGGCGGGCTGAAGGTGCACCTCCCCAACGCCGGCATGCGGCTCGGCGACGAGGCTACCCTGGCCGCGGTGGCCGAGCTGATGGGCGAAGCCGCCCGCGAAGGCGTCGCCGTGCTCGCGCACCTGGCCTCGCCCGACGCCGAGGTGAGCGAGGCCGACGTGGCGGCCTTTCTCGAGCGGGTCGTGCGGCCGTACCCGGGCCTCGACCTCTACCTCGCGCACGCCGGAGGTGGGGGCGGCTACCGGGCCCCGGCACGAAATGTGGTGCGCGGCGTGGCCGCGCTCCTTCGCGAGGAGCCCGAGCGGGCGATCTGGGTCGAGCTGTCGGGCACGGTGCTGCTCGCCGACACCGACGGGGTGCCCGCGTCGACGCCCGACGAGATCGCCGCCCTGGCCGCCGACCTGCGCGCGCTCGGGCTCGACCGCGTGGTCTTCGGGAGCGACTACCCGGTCTTCGAGCCGGGCGAGCTAGCGGACATCGTGCGCACGCGCATGGG
>CBFGQV010000053.1:0-11812 GCA_965651045.1 uncultured bacterium | reverse complement strand
TCGTTCACGAAGATGACCGCGGCGATCGCGGCCGAAGACTACGAAGACGTCGTCGACGGAATCCCCGTGCTGCGCTACGAGTCCGTGATCGCGGGCGAGGTCGAGAACGCCGGGCTGGGGCCGCTCCACACCGAGTTCGACGGGCGCGGCAACGCCTACACGACGGCCTTCATCTCGTCGGAGATCGTCAAGTGGGAGCTGGGCACCTGGCAGGTCGTGGACCGCATTCCGGTCTACTACTCGGTCGGCCACCTGATGATTCCGGGCGGCGACTCGCGCGAGCCCGACGGACGCTACCTGGTGGCGCTGAACAAGATCACCAAGGACCGCTACCTGCCGACGGGTCCGGAGCTCGCGCATTCGGCGCAGCTCATCGACATCAGCGGCGACCGCATGCGGCTGCTGCTCGACTTCCCGACCCAGGGCGAGCCGCACTACGCGCAGGCGCTCGCGGCGTCGAAGATCATGGATCGACAGGTGCAGTTCTACGAGCTGTCGGCGAACGACCACGAGCGCGCCGCGCGCTCCGAGGCCGAGACCCGCGTCGAGCGCGAGGGCAACGTCGTGCGGGTCTACATGACTGCGATCCGGAGTCACTTCGCGCCCGACAACATCGAGGGCATCAGGGTCGGTGACGAGGTCTACTTCCACGTCACGAACCTCGAGCAGGACTGGGACGTGCCCCACGGCTTCGCGGCCATGGGCGCGCAGAACGCCGAACTTCTGATCATGCCCGGACAGACGCGCACCCTGAAGTGGATTCCGCGTGAGCCCGGCATCTACCCCTTCTACTGCACGGACTTCTGCTCGGCGCTCCACCAGGAGATGCAGGGCTACGTGCGCGTGTCGCCCGCGGGGTCCGACGTACCGATGCGTTGGGGCACCGGCGGGACCTGGAACACCCACTGAACGCGTGAACCTCGCGAGGGGGCGGCCCGTTCGCCCCCTCGCACACGCGAATCCCCTGAAGGAACGTGACCCATGATGACGAAGGCGAGCCGGATCGCGGTTCTCGTGGCCGCGCTGGCGATGGGCCTGGTCTACGTGCTCCCGATCTGGAAGATCGACCTGGAGGCGCCCCAGTACCCCGAAGGTCTGGGCATGCTGATCCGGGTCAACACGGTCGAGGGGCAGAAGCCCAACGACCTCAACAACATCAACAACCTGAACCACTACATCGGCATGAAGCGCATCGAGCCCGATGCGATTCCCGAGCTGCGCATCATGCCGATGATCGTGGGGGTGCTGATCCTCGGCGGGGTCGCCGTGGCGGCGTTCGGCCGCAGGAAGGTGCTCTACGCCTGGACCGGCGCGTTCCTGCTCGTGTCGGTCGTGGGGCTCGCCGACTTCTACAAGTGGGAATACGACTACGGCCACAACCTGGACGAAGAGAACGCGATCATCAAAGTGCCCGGCATGAACTACCAGCCGCCGCTGATCGGTTCGAAGCAGCTCCTGAACTTCCGGGCCCATTCGTGGCCCGCGAGCGGCGGCTGGATTCTGATCACCGCGGCCACCACCGGCGTGCTCGCCAGCGTGCTCGAGTGGCGCCGTGCGCGGAGCCCCGAGGCGCCGGGCGGCGGCGCGAAAGCCGCTGCCGGACTCGCGCTGATCGTGGCCCTCTCGGCCTGTGGCGACCCCGAACCCCGACCCGTGGAGGTTGGCGTGGACCGCTGTGAACACTGCCTGATGACGATCGCCGACGACCGGTATGCCGCCGAGATCCTCACTCCTACGGGACGCGTGTACGTCTTCGACTCGGTCGAGTGCATGCTCGCCCACCTCGACCACGAGATGGAGGGCGAGCGGGTGCACTCCACGTGGGTCACCGACTTCTCGCGTGCCCCCGCGCTCGTGCGCGGAGACCTGGCGTATTACCTGGTGAGCGAGTCGCTACCCTCACCGATGGGCCTGGGGATCACCGCGTTCGCTCAGGCGGCCGATCGGAACGAGGCGCTCGCCTCGTACGGCGGGCGGGCGCTCGACTGGAGCGAGGTGCAGGCGCTGGTGGCCGAGTCGTGGCCCGAAGGACGTCCGCCGATGCGCGGCATGCGGGGTGCGCTGGGTGCCCACGGCGGTCACGGGTCGGCGCTGATCTCGGGCGGCCAGCTGCCGTCGACGGCACTCGTTCTTCGGTAGGCGTCCGATGCCCCTCCCTATTCTCTCCGCTCTCGCGCTGCTGCTCGCCGGCACCCAGCTGGCGGGTGGCGACGGCGCGCCACCGACCGTGCGTGTCGTCTCGCCCGACGGGCCCTACACGACGCTGGCCGCCGCCGTCCAGTCGGCCCTGCCGCACGACACCGTGCGGGTGCGGGCGGCGACCTACCGCGAGGCGACCGTGGTGATCGACCGGCCGCTCGTGCTCGTGGGCGACCGCGGAGCGATCCTGGACGGCGAGGGCGCCCGCGGGCTGCTCGTGGTGGAGGCCGATTCGGTCGAGGTTCGCGGGTTCACCTTTCGCGACACCGGACGCTCGTACAGCGACGACCGCGCCGCGCTTCGTGTCGAAGACGCCCGGTTCTGCACGATCGCGGACAACATCTTCGAACACACCTTCTTCGGCATCTACTTGGCGAACTCGGGCGACTGCACGATCGCGGGCAACGCGTTGAGCTCTGACGCGCCCCGCGAGACCGCCGCCGGGAACGGCATCCACCTCTGGTATTCGACGCGTGTCCGCATCGAGGGCAACCGCATTACCGGGCATCGCGACGGCATCTACTTCGAGTTCGTCGAAGACAGCGAGGTGACGGGGAACGACAGCCACGAGAACCTGCGATACGGACTGCACTTCATGTTCTCGGACGGCTGTCACTACCGGCAGAATCGCTTCGCGCGGAATGGCGCGGGCGTGGCGGTCATGTACACGCGCGACGTCGTCATGGAGCACAACGACTTCGACCACAACTGGGGCACAGCCACCTTCGGCCTGCTGCTCAAGGACATCACCGACAGCCGCATCGTCCTGAACCGCTTTCGCAGGAACAGCGTGGCGCTCTACGCCGAAGGCGCGAACCGCCTCGACGTGCGCGGCAACGACTTCATCGAGAACGGATGGGCCGTGCAACTCATGGCGAACTCCGAGGCGAGCGTCTTCGAGGGCAACAACTTCGTGGGCAACTCGTTCGACGTCTCGACCAACAGCCGCCGCACCTACAGCACCTTTCGCGGCAACTTCTGGGACCGCTACCGGGGCTACGACCTGGACCGCGACGGCACGGGCGACGTGCCCTTCCGGCCGGTGCGCCTCTTCGCGCTCGTGGTCGAGCAGAACCGACCGACGCTCGTCCTGCTCCGGAGCTTCCTGGTCACGCTTCTCGATCTGGCCGAGCAGGTGCTCCCGGTGCTCACCCCCGTGAACCTGGTCGACGAGAGCCCGGCACTGGCGCCGCTCCCGACGCCCTGGAGGGCGTCATGAACCGCCAGGCAAACCGCGACGAGGCGGCCACCGCCGCCGACGCCCACGGCCGGACGGAGGGCTCGCCCGCCACGGGGCTGGCGGTGCGCTTTCGCGACGTGCACAAGAGGTACGGCCCGCTCGAGGTTCTGCAGGGAGTCGACGTGCGCTTCGAGCCGGGCCGGGTGAGCGCGATTCTCGGGCCGAACGGCGCCGGCAAGACGACGCTGCTCCGGTGCCTGCTCGGGCTCGTACGCCCGGATCGCGGCGCCGTGGAGGTCGGAGGCGTTGCGGTCGGGGCCGACGCGAGCTACCGACACGACATCGGCTACATGCCACAGCTTCCTCACTTTCCGGGCAACCTCTCCGGGCGCGAGCTGATCGCGCTGCTCGGCGACCTGCGGGGCTTCACCGATACGCCGGACGTCGAGCTGATCGAGGCACTCCGCCTCGGCGACGAACTGGACAAGCCGTTCCGGACACTGTCGGGCGGCACACGCCAGAAGGTCAATGCGGCGCTGGCGTTCCGCTTCCGCGCCCCGGTGCTGGTGCTCGACGAGCCGACCGCCGGGCTCGACCCGGTGGCCGCGCGCATCCTGAAGGACAAGGTGAGGCGGGAGCGGGACCTGGGGCGCACGGTGCTCCTCACCTCGCACGACCTCGGCCAGGTCGAATCGCTCGCCGACGACATTCTCTTCCTGCTCGACGGGCGGGTGCGTTACCGCGGCACCCTGGACGGCCTGCTCGACCTGACCGGACGGGGTGACCTGGAGGCGGCGGTCGCCGAGCTTCTCCAGCACCCGCACCTCGAGGTGGTGTGATGAGCGGCGCCCACGCGACACGCACGATTCTCAGCTACCAGCTTCGCAACGTGGTCCGCGGGCGCGCCGTGCTCGGGTACGCGCTCTTCTTCGCGGCCGTCGCTTTCGGGCTGCTCCGCTTCGCGGGCGGTCTCGAACGCGCTCTGCCGAGCCTCGCGAGCGTGGTCCTGCTCGCGGTTCCTCTCGTGAGCGTGGTCGTGGCGACAGTGGCGGTCTACGAGGGGCGCGATTTCGCCGAACTCGTGCTCTCGCACCCCGTCGGGCGCACGCCCCTCTTCGTCGGCCAGTGGCTCGGCGTGACGCTGCCCCTCGCCGGAGCGTTCGCGCTCGGCGCGGGGGTGCCACTGGCGATGGGCGGCGTGCCGCCTACGGCGTGGGGCGCGGTCGGGTTGATTCTCGCGTCGGGCGTGCTTCTCACCGCCGTGTTCACCGCGCTCGCGTTCCTGGTCGCGGTGCGGGTCGCCGATCCGACCCGAGGTCTGGGCATGGCGCTCCTGCTCTGGCTCGGACTCACCGTCGTGTACGACGGCCTGGTACTGCTCGCTGCGGGCGCGTTCGCCGCGTACCCGCTCGAGCGGGCGATGCTCGCGATGATGCTCGCGAATCCGGTCGATCTCGCTCGGGTCGTGGTGCTGATGGCCCTGGACGCCTCGGCGTTGATGGGCTATACCGGAGCCATCTTCCAGCGGTTCTTCGGTAGCGCACCCGGGCTCGCCGTGTCGTTCATCTCGCTCGCGAGCTGGGTCGCCCTTCCGCTCCTGCTGGCGGCGCGCCGGTTCCGGAGGAAGGACCTGTGAGGACGGCCACCCATGCCCAACACCATTCTGGAGGCTCGTGAGGTCACTCGCGTCTACCGTATGGGCGAGGTCGACGTGCACGCCCTGCGTGGGGTGGATTTCGAACTCCGCGAGGGTGAGTTCCTGGTGCTGGTCGGTGCCTCGGGCTCGGGCAAGTCCACGCTGCTGAACATTCTCGGCGGGCTCGACAGACCGACATCGGGCACCGTCCGTTTCCGCGATCACGTGCTCGAGCAGGCGTCCGACGCCGAGCTCACCGAGTACCGACGCGAGCACGTCGGCTTCATCTTCCAGTTCTACAATCTCATGCCGTCGCTTACCGCGCGTGAGAACGTGGCGCTGGTGACCGACATCGCGCGCGATCCGATTCCGCCGGAAGACGCGCTCGCCATGGTGGGGCTGGACACCCGTCTCGACCATTTTCCCGCCCAGCTTTCGGGCGGAGAGCAGCAGCGTGTCGCGGTGGCCCGGGCGGTCGCAAAGCAGCCCGCGCTTCTGCTCTGCGACGAGCCCACCGGCGCCCTCGACTACCGGTCGGGCGTGCAGGTGCTGGAAGTGCTCGAGCGGGTGAACGCGGAGCTCGGTACCGCCACCGCGGTCATCACGCACAACGCACCGATCGCCGAGATGGCGGACCGTGTCGTCACCCTGCACGACGGGCGGATCGCCGAGGACCGCCGCACCACGAGCCGCCGACCCGCGTCGGAGATCCGATGGTAGCGCTCGACCGGAAGCTGGTGCGCGATCTTCGCTCGATGATCGGCCAGGGCGTCACGATCGCGCTCGTCGTCGGTGCGGGCATCGGGGGGTTCCTCACCCTCCGCTCCACACACGGTTCGCTGCTCGAATCGCGCGACGCCTACTACGAACGACTCCGATTCGGCGACGTCTTCGTCGGACTGGAGCGCGCACCCGAGTCCCTCGTCGAGCGTCTCGAGGCGGTGCCCGGCGTGGCCCGCGTGTACTCGCGGGTCGTCGAGCTCGTGCGCCTCGAGTCCGCCGGCCGGGCGCGCGCTCCGTACGGCCAGGTCGTGTCGCTCCCACGCGGCGGCGACCCGCCCGTGAACGCGGTGACGCTGCGTGAGGGCGCGCTGCCCGCCGCGGGTCGGGACGACGAAGCGCTCCTCCTCGAGGCGTTCGCCGAGCGCTGGGGCATCGGCCCGGGCGACACGCTCCGGCTGGTCATGAACGGCACCCTGCGGTCGGTCCGCATCACCGGGCTCGCGACCTCGCCCGAGTTCATCTACCCGATTCCGCCCGGCGGCACGGGCGTCGGCGACGAGGACCGGTTCGCGGTCCTCTGGATGGACCGCGATGGGGTGGCACCGACCTTCCGAATGGAAGGGGCCTTCAACGACGCCGTGCTCCGGCTGTATCGGCGTGCCAACGAGCGCGCGGTGCTCGCGAGGGTCGACGAGCTGCTCGAGCCCTACGGCGGCCGCGGCGCGGTCGGTCGTGCGGACCAGCCCTCGAACGCGATTCTCGAAGGCGAGCTGATGCAGCTCGAACAGTTCGCGACCGTCGTGCCCGCCATCTTCCTGGGCGTGGCGGCGTTCCTCCTGAACGTGGTGCTCTCGCGTCTGCTGCATCTTCAGCGCACGCAGATCGCCGCCCTCAAGGCGCTCGGGTATCGAGACCGCGAGATCGGGCTCCACTATCTGAAGATGACCGCGGGCGTCGTGCTCGCGGGGTGCGCGCTGGGCGTGGGCCTCGGCTGGTGGCTGGGCCGCGCCACGACCCGGCTGTACGCCTCGTTTTTCGGGCTGCCCACCCTCGAGTTCCGGCTCGGCTGGGGGCCGCTCGTGGTGAGCGTGGTGATCGCGCTCGCCGCGGCGGGCCTCGGTGCGTTCGGCGCGCTGCGGCGCATTCTCCGGCTCTCACCCGCCGAAGCCATGCGTCCGCCGCCCCCCGCTCGCTACCGCCCCTCGATTCCCGAACGCCTGGGACTCGGGCGCCTCTTCGGCCCGCCAGGACGGATGGTGGTGCGGGAAGTCGGCCGACGCCGGGTGCGCACCGCGCTTTCCGCTCTGGGGATCGCCATGGCGATCGCGATTCTCGTCGTCGCCCGATTCACGGACGACGCGCTGGACTACCTGATCGACCAGCAGTTCTACCGGGCGTGGAAGGAGAACGTCACGGTCACCTTCACCTCACCCCGGCCGGAGCGGGCCGTGCGCGAGCTGCGCCAGTACCCGGGGGTACTCCGGTCGGAAGGGCTTCGCACCACCCTGGTGCGGCTCCGCGCGGGTCACGTCGCGCGCGACGTGCCGCTGATCGGACATCCGTCGGCGATGACCCTGCGGGAGCCGATCGACGGAGAGGCGCGTGCCTATCCGTTGCCGGTCGGAGGCGTGGTGTTGTCGGAGATGCTCGCCGAGATTCTCGGCGTCGACGTGGGCGACACGGTGCACGCGACGCTCCGCGAGGGGCCCCGCCGCGAGACGAGCCTGGTCGTGACCGGGCGAATCGACGACATGTTCGGTCTACAGGGAACCATGCGCCTCGATGCGCTCAACGCCCTGCTCGGTGAACCTCCGGTGGTCAGCCAGGCCCTGCTCCTCGTCGACCCCGCGCAGGTCGACGCGCTGGAGCACCGGCTTGCCGGGCTGCCGACCGTGGCCGACGTCGGAAACCGCGACGCGCTCGTGCGGGGGTTCCGCGAACAGAGCGGCCGCTACCTGGTGGTCATGATGTTGATCATGACGGCGTTCGCGTCGGTCATCGCGGCCGGCGTCGTGTACAACAACGCGCGCGTAGCCGTGTCGGAGCGCGAGCGAGACCTCGCGTCGCTGCGCGTTCTCGGGTTCACCCGGCGGGAGATCTCCACCGTGCTCCTCGGCGAGATGGCCGTACAGGTGCTGCTCGCGATCCCCCCGGGGCTCTGGCTTGGCGCGCTGCTCTGCCGCGGCATCGCCGGAGCCGTCGACCCCGAGCTCTTCCGCCTGCCGGTGGTGATCAGTCCGGCGACCTACGGCTTCGCCGTGCTGGTCACGCTGGTCGCAGCGATCGCGAGCGCGCTGCTCGTGCGGCGGAGACTCGATCACCTCGACCTGATCGGCGTCCTGAAGACCCGAGAGTGACCATGGAACCGGAGAGAAGCATGAGCGAGACGCCTGCTCGGCGCGACGACGGCCAAGCCCCGCGGTGGGTCCGGCGAGGCCTGCTCGTCGCGGGTGCGGCCGCGCTCCTGATCGTCCTCTACCTCGCGATGCGCCCGGCCGCGGTCCCGGTCGACCTGGTGCCGGTCACGCGCGGCGACCTCGACGTCGTCGTGGAGGAGGACGGCCAGACTCGGGTCCGCGATCGCTACGGGGTCACGGCGCCGGTGGCCGGCACCCTCCGTCGAATCGCGCTGGAGCCGGGCGACTCCGTGGCGGCGGGCGACGTTCTGGCGGTCGTCGAGCGTCCGGCGTCCGCGCTCCCCGACGCGCGCACCGACGCCCGTACCCGAGCCCGACTGGAGGCCGCGCGAGCGTCGGTCGAGCGGTTCCTCGCCCTCGCCGAGGCCGCCGAGGCGGCGATCGTCGAGGCTCGAGAGCTCGTACGCCGCCACGAGGTTCTTCTCGCCGAGGGCGGAAGCACCCGCTCGGACCTCGAACGGGCGCAGGCGGGGCTGCGCGCCCGCGAGGCCGAGGCCCGGTCGGCGCGCTTCGCGGTGGAGGTGGCCGAGGGTGAGGCCGAAGATCTCCGGCGAGCGCTCGATCCGGACGGCGGCGCTCTCGGCGGGGCCCCGGGCGGCGCGCCGCTCGAGGTGCGGTCCCCGGTGACCGGCGTGGTGCTGCGGGTCCAGCGCGAAGACGCCGGGTCCGTCGCGCCCGGCGAGCCGCTGCTCGAGGTCGGCGACCCGTCGGCCCTCGAGGTCGTCGTGGACCTGCTCTCGGCCGACGCGGTGCGCGTTCCGCCGGGCGCCGAAGCACGAATCGTCCGGTGGGGAGGCTCCGATCAACTCGCCGCGCGTGTTCGCAGGGTCGAGCCGGCAGGGTTCACGCGGACGTCGGCGCTCGGCATCGAGGAGCAGCGCGTCAACGTCCTGCTCGTGCCGGACGGCGGCGCAGGCTGGGCGGCGCTCGGCGACGGCTTCCGGGTCGAAGCCAGGATCCTGCTCGAGCGCGCCGAGAACGTGCTCCGGGTGTCGACGGGCGCCCTCGCCCGTGAGGGCGAACGCTGGGTGACCTTCCGCGCCAACGGTCGGCGTCTGGAGCGCGTGACGGTCGAGGTGGGGGTGCGCAACGAGAGCGAGGCCCAGGTGCTCGGCGGCCTCGACGAGGGTGACCTGGTCGTGGCCTACCCGGCCGACCGGGTGGTCGACGGCGCACGCTATCGCCGGCGCTGACCCCCGCCGGCGCCCCCGAACCCGGTTGCGCGACCGGCGCCCGGCACGCACTCTCGGCTCTCGTCCTCCACCCTCACGCCCTCTCGCGGAGGTCTCATGCGCCCGACCCTCCTACCCCTCGCCCTCTCCGCCACCGTCGTCCTCGCGGCCTGCGGCGGCGCCGAAACGGAAGACCCGCCCGAGAGCGCCGATCCGGCCGCCGGAGTCGCGGACTCCGAGCGCATCGAGGTCACCGGCTTCTCGACCCCGGAATCGGTGCTCCACGACGAGGTCGCGGACCTCTACCTGGTGAGCAACATCGCCGGTGCGCCGCTCGACAAGGACGGGAACGGCTTCATCAGCCGGGTGACGCCCGCCGGCGAGGTCGCCGAACTGCGTTGGATCGACGGGGCCACGGAGGGCGTCGAGCTGAACGCACCGAAGGGCATGGCGATTTTGGGCGACACGCTCTACGTCGCCGACATCGACTGCGTGCGCATGTTCGTGCGCACGAGCGGTGCGCCCGCCGGCTCGGTCTGCATTCCGGGCGCGACCTTCCTGAACGACCTCGCGGTCGACCCGAACAACGTGCTCTACGTCACCGATACGGGCTTCCAGGCCGGAGCCGAGGGGTTCGAGCCTTCGGGCTCGCAGGCGATCCACCAGTTCGCCCCTGACGGCAGCCACTCGGCGCTCGCCGAGGGCGACGGCCTCGGCAACCCGAACGGCATCGCCTTCGGGCCTCGGGGCGGGTTCGTCGTGACCTTCGGGAGCGGCGAGATCTACCTGCTCGAGGCGAACGGCGCGCGCACGCCGATCCTTCCGGGCGCCGCCGAGCGACAGCTCGACGGCATCGTGTTCACGCCGGACGGGGGATTCCTCTTCTCCAGCTGGGGCGATCAGGCCGTTCATCGGGTGGGCCCCGACGGCGCGGTCACGCGTGTGCTCGAAGGCGTCGAAGCCCCGGCCGACATCGGCTACGACGCAGGCCGGAACCGCGTGCTGGTGCCGCTGTTCATGGCCAACACCGTGTTGATCCAGGAGATCGGGGGCGGCTGACCCGGAGCCTCGTCGGCCTACGGGCCGGCGAGCGCACACGCAGCGCCGGCGGGATCGCGGATCATCGCGTAGCGCGTCCCGCCGGCCTGCCGCGGGGGCTGGAGAACGGTGCCACCGCCGTCGCGAACGGCTTGCAGCGCCGCGTCGAGGTCGGCGACCCGGAAGTACACGATCCACACCGGGGGCAGCTCGGCGTTCATGCCCCGCGCGTGGCAGACGCCCGCTCTGGGTGTACCTTCGACGGGGTCGGTCATGTTGAAGTCCTCATAGCCGCCCATGTCGAGACCCTCGGGGCGCCACCCCACGACCTCGGCGTAGAAGTCGCGCACTCCCGGTGCGTCGTCCACCGTGAGGTCCACCCAACCGATCGTGCCCGGAATCTCGTCCGCCATCGCCACGTCTCCTTCGCTGGTGGTTGCCGTTGATGTCCGTCCTTTACGCCGTTCCCACCGACCGATGACCGTGCAGGATCACTTCTCGACCGTGGCGAGCGGGTACGCGCGGTTCCGCCCGACCTATCCGGACCGGCTTTTCGCCACACTCGCCGACCGCGCGCCGACCCGCGATCGCGCGTGGGACTGCGGCACGGGGAACGGCCAGGCGGCCCGAGGGCTCGCCCGGTACTTCACGCTCGTGATCGCGACCGATGTGAGCGTCGCTCAGCTGAGAGAGGGCGACGCGGCCGGCCACGCCACCGGCGGGCGCGTCGGGCGAGTACCCCGGGTCGCGGCCGCCGCCGAGGCCGCTCCGCTCGCCGACCGCTCCGTCTCGCTCGCCACGGTGGCGCAGGCGCTCCACTGGTTCGACACGGGTGCGTTCTACGAAGAGGTGCGCCGCGTGGTACGGCCCGGGGGATTGCTGGCGGTCTGGTCCTATGCGCTCTGCCGCATCTCGCCGCCGGTGGACGCGGCGCTCGACCGGCTGTACGGCAACGTGCTGGGGCGCTACTGGGCCCCCGAGAGGCGGCACGTCGAGAGCGGGTACCGAACGCTCGACTTTCCGTTCGACGAAGAGGACGCGCCGGGAAATCTCTTTCTGAGCCGCGCCGTCGACCGAGCTGACATCGAGGGCTACGTCGCGACCTGGTCGGCGGTGCGCGCGGCACACCGCGCCGGCCTCGACCCCCTGCCGCAGTTCCGGCGAGAGCTCGCCGACGTCTGGCCCGACCGGCGGGTCCGGCTCGAGGCCCGCTGGCCGCTCTCGGTGCGACTCGGACGCATCGGGTAGACGGCGAGCGTGGAGGGCGAGCGCGCGATCTACGGCTCGAAGGGGTCGATCCGCACGGCCGTCTCGGCACCGCCGTCAGGCGCGTCGCTGGCGAAGCAGTAGAACAGGGTCGTGTCACCCTCGCCCGGCTGCGCGCGCCCGTCTAGCAGGTCGGCGAAGAAAGGGAGTGCCCCGCGCGCAGGGGTCTCGCGTGTGTTCA
>CBFGQV010000052.1:0-11914 GCA_965651045.1 uncultured bacterium | reverse complement strand
TCGCCGGCGGTGCCGTAGGCCTCGATCATCGCCACATGGAAGGCGTGCTTGGCGGGGCCGCCCGACACCAGGGTGCCGTCGATGTCGAACAGTACGAGTTGGTTCATGAAGCGCCGTCGTCCGCCACGAGCTCAACGGGGTTGGAGAGAAGCCAGGGCCGGCGATTCCACCACCACCGGCCCGCGCGACGCCCGCGGTGGTAGACCTCGACACGGTATACGCCGGGCCGCGACTCCGGCACCGCGAGGCGCTCGCCCGGAGAGGCCTCGAGCCACCCGAGTGTGGCCCCGTTCCGCAGCACGCGCACCGCCAGCGGACCCGGTGCCCGGGCGGGTATCTCGACCCGGAGCATCGTACCGGCGGTCGCCCCCCCCGTGCCCCCCATCTCGATCCAGCCGGCCGCCGTGGTCGCGCCGAATCGGAAACCGTCGGCGCGCTCGGCCTCGCCGAGCGACACGTAGCTGCGCCCGTCCCGGAGCGCACCGGCGATCTGCGCCCAGCGCGCCACCGGATCGGGCGCCGGGGGTTCGGTCAGCAGGGCGTGGTTCTGAACCGTCCGGAAGAAGGGCGCGTACGCGGGGAACGGTGCCCCGAGCATGCGCCCCTTGGGGTGGTGGTTGACCCCTGCCGTGATCGTGAGTGACGAGGCGGCACGCATCGAGTCGTAGGCGAGCACGCCCGGCATCTCGAATCCCTCGCGGCCGAGACGAAGAAGGCTCTCGTGGCCGCGGCCGAGCGCCAGGCCGCCGAGAAACGACGCCAGGTGGTACCCGGCCCAGCGATCCTGAAGGCGCGTGCGGGCCAGCTCCGAGACGTCGATCGCCTCCCAGCCGTGCACGCCGTCCAGCCGATCGGTCTTCCAGCGCTCCCGCGCGCGAGGGCTGCGCGGGTGGATCACGGCGACGAATCCGCCGGGCCCCGCCGCGGCGCCCACGAGCGAGGTCACGGACCCCTGCCAGTTCCGGGGCACCGAGTCGAGTCCGATCGCGAGCACCCGCCCCACCTCCTGCACGACGAGCTCGACACCCCCCACGAGCAGCACGTCGCCGACCGCGCGGGGCACGAGCGCGTCGGGGCCAGCCTGTGCCCAGTCGCCCGGATGGTCGCCCATCACGACGAAGGCGGCGGCGCTGGCGTCGGCCGCGGCGGCGACCTCGGCGAGCGTGCCCTCGGCGTCGTGCGAGCGCTCCGTGTGGACCGACATGACGCCGCTCTGCCACCAGACGCGGGGCAGCGCCCCCGCCGCGTCCGCGAGACGTTCGACGGTCGCCAGCGGGGGGCCGCGCTCGGCCACCAGGCGCGCCGACGCGAAGCCCGCCAGCGCGTAGCCGGCCAGCGCCACGGCGGCGCCTCGCACGGTCCAGCGGAGCGCCGTTCGAACGCCGCCCCGCGTGCGAGCGGTGCGCTCAGGCATGGCCACCCACCGCCCGCACGATGCTCCGCTCGAGCGCCTCGCGGGCGGCCTCGCCCGCCGCCAGCAGGCGGGGCGACGGCACCGGCTCTTCGGCGGCGGCGGTCGAGACCGCGAAGACGATGTCGCCGTCGAAGGGCGTGTGAACGGGGCAGATGCGCCGCGGCAGGGCGGTCGCGGCCATGCGCGCCAGCCGCGCGAGGTCGGTCCGCCCGAACGGCAGCGCCGTCGCGACGACGCAGAGCGTGGTGTTGGTTCCGCCCGCCAGCAGTTCCTCGCGGGTGCTCGCGGCCATCGCGCCGAGGGCGGCGGCGAGGTCCAGCGCGTCGCCGTTCGGGGCGCGCGCGCCGGCCAGCGTGCGGCCGTCGTCGCCCA
This sequence comes from uncultured bacterium, assembly GCA_965651045.1. Taxonomy (GTDB): domain Bacteria; phylum Gemmatimonadota; class Gemmatimonadetes; order Longimicrobiales; family Gaopeijiaceae; genus Gaopeijia. Next base: position 10,128 of record CBFGQV010000052.1, on the reverse strand, counting down.
CGACGTTGCCGAGCGCGTTCACCACGGCGAGCGCGCCGACCTCGACGTCGCCGATGCTCGCGGTCGCGCTCCCGACACCCGACGGCGCTGAGCCCGCGCGCCCGCCCAGCTTGCCGACGGTGGCGCCCGCGCCGGCGCCCACACGGCCCATCGTGACGGGCGCGTCGGTCGCCGCCTCGCACGCCGCGTAGCCGGTTCCGGCGTCGGGGCGCGCGACCCCCTCGGCGAGGTCGTAGATGACGGCGGCGGGCACGATGGGCACGGGCGCCACGCGGGTCTCGTAGCCCCGCCCGCGCTCGGCGAGCCAGCGCATGACGCCGTCGGCGGCGGCGAGCCCGAAGGCCGAGCCGCCCGTGAGCAGCAGGGCGTCGACGCGGGGCACGAGGTGCTCGAGGTCGAGGGTGCCGAGTTCACGGCTGCCGGTCGCGAGCCCCACGACCTGCACCGCGGCGCGGAAGGGGCCGAGCACGACCGTGCACCCCGATCCGCCTCCCGCCACCTGCGCGTGCCCGACCTCGAGCCCGTCGATCGCGGTCAGGGTGTCGTCGGCGTCGGGCCGGTGCGTCATCGATCGGGTCAGGCGAGCTCGGCGAGGAGCGAGGGATCGAGGTTCCCGCCGCTCAAGATCGCGGCGACCCGGCGACCTTCCAGCTCGGGCGGGCGCGCCATCAGCGCCGCCACCGTCGCCGCGCCCGAGTACTCGACCACCAGGTGGCGATCGCGAAGCAGCCACCGGGCGGCTTCGCGAATCGCGTCGTCCTCGACCAGGAGCACGCCGTCGGCGAGCTCGGCGACGTGCCGGTACGTGAGGTCGCCGGTCCGAACAGGCAGCAGCCCGTCAGCGATCGAGGCGGTACGGTCGAGCGTCACCGGCCCGCCCGCGTCGAGCGCGGCCTTCATGGACGCCCCGCCCACCGGCTCGACCCCGTAGATGCGCGCCTCGGGGCGCAGCGCGCGGAGCGCCACCGCGACTCCCGACGCGAGGCCCCCGCCGCCGATCGGCACGAGCACCGCGTCGACCTCGGGCCAGTCCTCGACGATCTCCAGGCCGACGGTGCCCTGCCCCGCGATGATCCGAGGGTCGTCGAAGGGCGGGACCATCGCGAGGCCCTCGTCGGCCGCGATCGCCTCCGCGCGGGCCTTCCGCTCGAGCGAGGTGGTGCCCTCGAACACGACCTCGGCCCCGAGCCCACGCGCGCCGTCGACCTTCACGCGCGGCGCCGTGACCGGCATGACCACGACCGCCCGCATGAAGAGGAGCTTCGCCGCGAGCGCGACCGCCTGCGCGTGGTTGCCCGACGAATAGGTGATGACCCCGCGCTCGACGGCCTCGTCGGGCAGCGCCCGCACGTAATGGTAGGCCCCTCGAGCCTTGAAGGCCCCGACGCGCTGCAGGTTCTCGCACTTGAGCCGCACCTCGGCGGCCCCGCTCCGCTCGGCGAGGTCCGGCGCGGCCAGGAGCGGGGTGCGAACGACCGTGCCCGCCACGACCTCGGCCGCGTCCCGGACCTCGTCCAGGGTCACGAGCGCCGCCCCGGACGGGCCGGCGGCGCGCTCGGTCACGCGTCCGCCTCGCCGGCGCCTTCGGTGTCGCCCTCGCCCGCCTCGGCCTCGGCCCCCGCTTCGACCGTCGCCTCGCCGCTCGCCTCGTCGCCTTCGTCGTCCGCGCCTGCGACCCCGACCTCGTCGAGCTCCGCCTCTTCGTCGTCGATGATCACGCGGGCGACATCCATCACCATGTCCCCCTCGTCGAGGTTGACCAGCCGCACACCCTGGGTGTTTCGGCCGATGGTCCGGATCTCGGCCACGCCCTGGCGGTTCACGACCCCGTTCCGGGTGATGACCATGAGCTGCTCGTCGTCGGTCACGCCCTTGATGGAGACGACTTCGCCGGTCTTCTCGGTCGTCTTGATGTTGATCACGCCGTAGCCACCCCGTCCTTGCAGGCGGTACGCGTCGACCGCCGTCCGCTTGCCCATGCCGCGCTCGGTCACGACGAGGAGGTTCGCGTCCTCGCGCACGACGACCATGCCGATCACGACATCGTCGCCCCGGAGGCGAATCCCCCGGACCCCTTCGGTGGCGCGCCCCATCACGCGCGCGTCCTGCTCTTCGAAGCGGATCGCCATGCCGTGGCGCGTGGCCAGAATCACCTCGGACTCGCCGTCGGTGATCTGCACGTCGATCAGCTCGTCGTCGTCGCGCACGTTGATCGCGTTCAGCCCCACCGTGCGAATGTTCTTGTAGGCCGAGAGCGCCGATTTCTTGACCGTGCCCCCGCGGGTCGCGAAGAACAGGAATCGGTCGTCGCTGAATTCGCGCACCGGCACGACCGCCGCGATCTCCTCGTCGCCGGTCATGTTGACCAGGTTCACGATCGGCTTGCCGCGCGACTGGCGGCTACCTTCCGGAATCTCCCACACCTTGAGCCAGTAGCACTGGCCGCGGCGCGTGAAGATCATGAGGGTCTCGTGGGCCGACGCGACGAAGAGGTGCTCGACCCAGTCCTCGTCCTTGGTCGCCATGCCCTGGAGTCCGCGGCCGCCGCGGCGTTGCGCCCGGTAGGTGTCGACCGGTATGCGCTTCACGTAGCCCTGATGCGAGACCGTGAGCACCATGTCGTCGTCGGCGATCAGGTCTTCCATGTTGAAGTCGACCGACGCGCCCGTGATCTCGGTGCGCCGCTCGTCGCCGTGCTTGCGCGCGACCTCACGCAGCTCGTCGGCGATGATCTCCTTCCTGCGCTCGCGCGAGCCCAGAATCGCCTCGAGCTCGGCGATCGTCGCGCGAACCTGCGCGAGCTCCTCTTCGAGCTTCTCCATCTCGAGGCCGGTCAGGCGGGCCAGGCGCATGTCCAGAATCGCCTTCGACTGGCGCTCGGAGAGCCCGAAGCGGTCCTGCAGCGCCTGGTTCGCCGACTCGGTGTCGCGCGAGCCCCGAATGATCTTGATGACCTCGTCGATGTTGTCGACGGCGATCTTGAGCCCTTCGAGTATGTGCTCGCGCTCTTTCGCCTTGGCGAGGTCGAACTCGCTCCGGCGCACCACCACCTGGTGGCGGTGGTCGATGAAGTGCAGCAGCATCTCGCGCAGACCCATGACCTTCGGCACCCCGTCGACCAGCGCGAGCAGGATCGTGCCGAAGGTGGACTGCATCTGGGTGTGCTTGAACAGCTTGTTCAGCACGATGTGGGGAATCGCGTCGCGCTTGAGTTCGACCACCACGCGAATGCCCTCACGGTCCGACTCGTCTCGCAGGTCGCGCACCTCGGTGAGCTTCTTGTCGCGTACGAGCTGCGCGATCTGCTCGACGAGGCGCGACTTGTTCACCATGAAGGGGATCTCCGTGACGACGATGCGCTCGCCGCCGCGGGGGTCTTCTTCGATGTCGGCGCGGGCCCGCATGACGACGCGGCCGCGGCCCGTGCGGTAGGCGTCGCGAATGCCCTCGCGGCCGCAGACCTGCGCGCCCGTCGGGAAGTCCGGGCCCTTTACGATGCGCTCGAGGTCGTCCTGCGGAAGCTCGGGGTCGGCGATGAGCGCGATGCAGGCGTCGACCACCTCGCGCAGGTTATGCGGCGGAATGTTGGTCGCCATGCCGACCGCGATACCGCTCGACCCGTTGATGAGCAGGTTCGGCACCTTCGAGGGCAGGACCGTCGGCTCGTCCTTCTGTCCGTCGAAGTTCGGAACGAAGCGGACCGTGTCCTTGTCGATGTCTTCGAGCAGCTCGGTGGCGAGCGAGGTGAGCCGTGCCTCGGTGTAGCGATAGGCCGCCGCGGAGTCTCCGTCGAGCGAGCCGAAGTTGCCCTGGCCGTCGATGAGCGGATAGCGCAGCGAGAAGTCCTGCACCATGCGCACGAGCGAGTCGTAGACCGCCGAGTCGCCATGCGGGTGGTACTTGCCCAACACGTCACCGACGACCGTCGCGCTCTTCTTGTAGGCGCGCCCCGGCGACAGCCCGAGCTCGTGCATGGCGTATAGAATGCGCCGGTGCACGGGCTTGAGTCCGTCCCGCACGTCGGGCAGCGCCCGCTGCACGATCACGCTCATCGAGTAGTCGATGAACGACTCGCGCATCTCGTCTTCGAGCAGACGGAGCAGAACCCGCTCTCCGCCGCCCTCGTTCGCCTCGGTCAGGACGTCCTGGTCGTCGGCCATGCCACTGCCTTTCGGGGGGATCGGGTGACCGGTACGGCACCCGTGTCGGCGAGGTGCCGACGGGCTGCGCCGGCCCATCGTTCGGCACCCGTGGTCGCCCCCCTGCCCGAGGTCGGGTCAGAGGAGCCGGAAATCGTTGCAAAATAACGCCAAGCGGCCCCTCGGAGCAAGCTGGCCGGGGGCATCTTCAGGGCGCCGACGAGGCCCTCACCAGACGCTGGAAACGGGGGTCGTCGCGGAGCGGATCCCACTGCGGTCCCCGACGCAGGAGCGCAAGCCGCGGGTCGTCTTCGCGGCGCGCTCGTTCGAGCGCCTCGATGGCGTCGGCCGACCGCCCGGCTCCGGTGAGGGCTTCGGCCTCGAGCACGGCCGACACGTCCTCTCCGGCCGCGCGCGACGCCTGCAGCGAGGCGAGGCGCGTGCGCCAGTAGCCGACCGCGCCCGACTGCCGGACCGCGTTTCGGTAGGCGTCGGCGTCGGGCCCCGGCGCCGGGCCGAGACGGTCTTCGCGTTCGGCGCGCGTGCGTACGGCGTCGTCCACCCGGCCCAGCGCGGCCTGAAGCCGCTCGAGCTCCGCCCAGGCGCCTTCGTGGTCCGGAAACCGATCGACGGCGACCCGGGCCTGCTCGAGCGCGTGGCGGGGCCGCCCCGCGATCTCGAGCCTTCGCACGCCCCGGAGCCAGGCGTCGACCGCACCCTCCTCGGCGTCGTTTCGGGCCAGCACGACCTGCATCATGCTCCCGAACTCGGTCGCCACGGGTCCGATGCCGGTCACCGGAACGCGCACCGTATCGCCCGCCGTGACCAGCATCATCGAGTCGCCCGGCGCGTGGACGATGCGCATGCGCTCGCCGTCCTCCACCCCGCGACGCTCGACCCGGGTGCCGTACTCGGCGATTGCCTGTTCCACGGTCCGAAGCACTTCCGCGGCCTCGACCGACCCCGGATCACCGTCGACGGCACGGAGCGCGAGGCGGTGGGCGTCGACCAGGTCGTCGAGCGCGCCGCCCTCTGCGGCATCGAGTCCCTCGACGAGCCGGGTGCCCGCGAGACCGACGAGCGCGGGCACGTAGAGCGAGTCCATGCGGAGCGCTTCGAGGAAGTGCCTGCGCGCCTCGGCGGCCCCTTCCGACGATTCGCGGGTGAGCGCGTACCGGCCGCGGAAGACGGCGTCCTGGACCTCCGGGGCCGCCGGAACGGGCGGTGCCGACCGGATCGACGGGACCGAGGCGGTGGACAGCGTGGCGGGCCCGGCGCCCGCGTCGGGCGCGTCGACGGCGTCGCTCGCCGCGACCCGGTCGACCGGCGCGCCGCCGGCGGGGCGGTCGCGCTCGGCGAGCAGCGCCTCGATCTCGGCGGCGATCGCCTCGGCGACCTCGCGCTGGAGCGCGATGACGTCGACGAGGTCGCGCTCGTAGTCGCGCGCCCAGAGGTGCGTGTCCGACGCGGCGTGAATGAGCTGCACCGTGATGCGCACGCGGTCGCCCGCCCTGAGCACCGAGCCCTCGACGACGGCGTCCACGCCGAGCTCCTGGCCGATCTGAGGCAGCGACTTGCCCCGCCGGTCGACCTGCGCCGCCGAGGTGCGCGAGATCACGCGCACGGTCGAGAGCTGGCTGAGTTGCGAGACGAGCGCCTCGTGCATGCCCGCGACGAAATAGTCCTGCTCGCCCGCCGAGTCCGGCGCGAAGCTCTCGAGGGGCAGCACGGCGAGCGAACGAATCGGGCCCGACGCGTCGTCCGTCGACGCGGCGACGAACGGGGTAGCGGCCCCCTCGTCGGTCTCGGCCACCGCGCCCGCCCCCTCCACGTCGGTGCGGTACCACCAGAGCCCCGCGCCCCCGGCGGCGAGCACGGTGACCAGAAGAAGCGCGATGCGCGGAACCATGCGGCCCGCCGGAAGGTGCCCCGCCTCGGCGTCGAGGGTCGCCATCGCGCGAATCCCCTGGGGCGTGATCTCGTAGACCCACGCCAGCACGAGAACGACCGGAAAGAGCAGCGCCAGCGCCACGACCAGCACGCGGATCGCGCCGTCGGCCCTGGCGCCCTCGAGGAAGGCTGGCAGCACGATCTCGGCGGCCTGGAGCAGGACGAAGACCACGGCCGCGTAGGCGAGCGCCGCGCGCACGACGTGGCGCCGCTTCAGCTCGGCGAGAAACGGCCCGAGGCCGCCGGAGGTAGGGGAAGCGTCCGACATGAGCGTTACTCTAACGCTTGGACGCGCCGGGCCGCCAAGGGGCTGCCCGGCGCCTCGTCAGCCCTCGCCCCCGCCGCCCGTCGAGGCGGCCAGCTCGATCGAGAGCGGCTGGGCTGCGGCGCGCACCGAGAGAATGCGTCGGGGCGCGTCGACCTCGACCCAGAAGGTTTGCGCCTCGGGGCCGGTCATCTCGACCCGGAAGGCGTCGAAGGTGCCCGCAGGTACCGTCACCTCGCCCCGTTCCTCGACCCGCAGCGTGACGTTGTCGACGGTCTCGGTCTGGAGCACGGCCATCGGCAGGCGGAGCTCGGTGCCCACCTCGAGCTCCACCACACGGAGCGCGAGCTCGATCATGTCCGAGACCACGACCCCCTCGGGCACCGCCATCTCGATCTCCTGCTGTTGCTGGGGCAGATCGATCGCGCCGACGATGCGACCGTCTTCGAGGCGCGCATTCACGCTGAAGGTCTGGCCCATGGCCGAGATCTCGTTGGTGCTGCTCACCAGCTCGAACCCGTCGGTGAACACCACCTCCTGACTCACCCGTTGCGGGCCGGCCTCGACCACGCTCGCGAACCGCACACGCCCCGGCTCGGGCCGGGTCAGCGAGCGGACGGCCCGACCGACCGTGTTGCCCTGCACGCGCACCTCGTACTCGAGCGTGTCGGGCTGGAGTCCCGACGCGTCGAGCTCGACCGACGGGCCCTGCGGGCTCAACGCGGCGAGCGAGATCGGGCGGCCCTCGCCGTCTTCGACGCGCACGTTCCCGAAGGTCGCGAGTTGATCGCGCACGAGGTTGGCGTCGCCCGCCACCACGATCAGCACGTCCTGGGGGCGCAGGTACCGCTGCGCGGCGTCCTGCACCGCCGCGGCGTCGAGCGCCGCGACCCGCTCCCGGAAGGACTCGAGTTCGTCGAGTGGCAACCCGAGCAGGCGGGTCGACGTCACCTGCGACGCGACCTGCTGGGGCGTCTCGATCTGGAGCGGAAACGACCCGATCAGGAAGTCCTTGGTGTCCTGCAGCTCGGCCGTCTCGACCGGCTCGGTGCGCATCTCCTCGACCAACTCGAGCAGCGCACCGACCGCCTCGCCCGTCACCTCGGTGCGCACCGCCATCGACGCGAGGAACGTACCCTGGTCGAGGCGCCGCGCGACGCCCGACGAGGCTCCGTAGGTGTAGCCGCGCTCCTCACGGAGCACCTGGAAGAGCCGCGCCGACGAGCTACCCCCGAGCACCTGATTGGCCACGCTCAGCGCGGTCCAGTCGGCCATGTTGCCCGGCGGAATGAGGTGCCCCACGCGCACCTCGGTCTGTACGGCGCCCGGTCGGTGTACGATCACGACCTCGGGCTGCGTACGGCCCGGTGCCGCGCCGTACTCGACGCCGCCGCCGGCGCCCGCGCTCGACCACTCCGCGAACGCCTGCTCGAGCAACGCCTCGATCTCGTCGGCGCGCACGTCGCCGGCCACCACGAAGAGCGCGTCGTCCGGCCGGAACCAGCGCTCGTGGTACGCCTCGAGGGCGCCGCGCTCGATCGCGCGCACCGAGGCCGGAGTCACGAGCCGCCCGTACGCGTGTCCTCCGTAGACGTGGCGGGTGAAGGCGCGTGAGGCCAGCGCCCCGGCCTGTCCGAGCTGGAACTGCAGTGCCGAGAGCGTCTGCGTGCGGAGCAGCTCGATCTCGGCGTCGGGAAACGACGGCCGCATGACGACGTCGGCCATCAGCCCCAGCCCGACCTCGAGCGCCGGGCGCACCGTGGCGAGCGACACGGTCGACCAATCGTCCGAGGCTCCGGCCGTGAGGCTCGCGCCGAGGAAGTCCACCGCTTCGGCGATCTCCTCCTTGCTCCGGCTCTCGGTGCCTCGCGTGAGCAGCTGCGCGACGAAGCTCGCCACGCCCTCGCCTCCCGCCGGGTCCGCCACCGCACCGCCCGGCAGCACCAGGTTGATCGTGACGAGCGGCACCTCGTGCTGCGGCACGACCAACAGGCGCGCGCCGTTCGACAGCATGCGTTCCTCGAAGGCCGGAAACGCGACCTCGCCCATGTCGAGCGGAGCCGGCGGCGCCGTCTGCGCTCCCGCGTCCACCGGCACGGCACCGAACGCCGCGGCCGCGACCAGGACGGCTCCCGCGCGGCTCGCTCGGCCCCACGTCACCGGGCTCATGGCCGGCCTCCCGGCCCGGCTGCCCCCGCGCCCGGCGGAAGCGCGATCACCACCGTCCGGTTCTCGGGCACCAGATAGGTGCTCGCCACCCGCTGAAGGTCGGCGGCCGTGACCCCTTCGAGGCGCTCGATCGACTCGTTCACCGTGAAGGGCGTACCCCGAAGCAGCGTGTGGCTCTGCAGCAGCGTCGCCTTCCCTTCGGCGCTCAGGCGCTGCGTCACCGCGCCCGCCCGCGCCTGGTTCCGCGCCTTGGCGAGCTCGAGTTCGCCCACCCCTTCGGCCCGCAACCGCGCGATCTCTTCATCGATCAGCGCTTCGAGGCGCTCGATCGACACGCCCTGATTCGGGAGCGCGCCGATCATGAGCAGCCCCGGCCCCAGGCGGCGATCCACCTGCGCCAGCACGTCGAGCGCGGCCTGTTCGTCGTTGACCAGCCGCTCCCGGAGCCGCGAGCTCTCGCCGGTCGAAAACACCTGCGCGAGCAGCGCGAGCGCGTCGTGGTCCGGATGATCGCCCGGTGGCAGGTTGTACGCCATCCAGATGAGTGGCAGCTGCGCGAGCGGCGCCTCCAGGGTCACCCGCCGCTCCCCGTCGGTGCGGGGCACCGCCGGAGGCGCCGGCAGGGGCGCGATCTCGGGCCCACGGGGAATCCCCCCGAGATACTCCTCGGCCATGGCACGCACCTCGTCGGCGTCGACGTCGCCCACCACCACGAGCACCGCGTGGTTCGGCGCATAGTACCGCTCGTAGAACGCCCGAACGTCGCCGACCGTGGCCGCGTCGAGGTCTTCCATCGACCCGATCACGGTGTGGCGGTAGGGCGCGTAATCGCGGTTCGCGAGCGTGTCGACGGTGAGCTGCGCCTCGGCGTACGGCTGGTTGTCGATGCGCTGTCTGCGCTCCTCCTTCACGATCTCGCGCTGGTTCTCGAAGTTCTCTTCGCTCACCTCGAGGCGCGCCATGCGCTCGGCGTGCAGCCAGAGTGCGAGGTTCAGCCGGTTCGCGGGCAGGACCTCGTAGTAGGCCGTGCGGTCCGTGTTGGTGGTGCCGTTGTACACCCCCCCGGCGCGGCTCACCAGGCGGTCCATCTCGCCCGACTCGAGGTTCTCGGTCTCCTCGAAGAGCATGTGCTCGAAGAGGTGCGCGAAGCCGCTTCGGCCCGGCTCTTCGTGCGCGCTTCCGACGCGGTACCACATGTTCACGGCGACGAGCGGGGTCGAGCGGTCTTCCGAAACGATCACCCTCAGACCGTTCGCGAGGGTGAAGGTGTCGAGCGGAAGATCGGGAATCTCGAGCTCGTCCATGACCCCCGCGATCGCGGCCGGCCCTTCCTGGCCGGCGGCGGCGGTCGAAAAAACAAGCAGAGCGAGAGCCGCCCCTCCGATCGCCGCGGGGCGGACTCGACGGAGAAGGGCGCCGGGAGCGAGGCCGATCGATGGCTTCATGACGAGCGACGGAAAGGGGGATTCGCGGGCCGGAGGCTCGAACGCAGATGATACGCTGCCGGCCCGGGCGGGGTCCATGGCCGGGTGGGAAGGACTTGCCCCACGGAGTGGTGCACCGATATCAATCGGTATGATTCGTCCTACGGGGTCCGGGTTGAGA
>CBFGQV010000051.1:0-11943 GCA_965651045.1 uncultured bacterium | reverse complement strand
AGCGCGATCTGGTGGCCGGCGACGGCGATGGTTCCGATCAGCCCCATGATGAGTCCGGCGGCCGCGAAGGCGCCGAACTCGAGTTGCAGCTGGACGCCGGTGGGCGCGCCGAGCCGAACGAGCCGTGCCATCGGCCGCCACTGGCGGACCTCGGGCCGGAGCGGGTAGAGGTGCGGGCGGAGTTCCGGCCACGCGAGCACGAGGAGCGTTGCCGCCATGACCAGCCGCGAAAGCGTCGAGGCCCATCCGGACCCGACCGCGCCCATCGGCTCGAACCCGAGATGCCCGTAGATCAGCACCCAGTTGAACGCCACGTTCGCCACGTTCGCGACGAGCATGCCCCACACGACCGGGCGCAGGCGCCCCATCGCCTGGAGAGTCTGTCGCTGCACGATGTACAGATAGAACGGCAGCACCCCGGGCGCCGTGGCCAGGGCATAACCTGCCGCGACGGGCACGACCTCGTCGGGCTGACGGAGCGCGCGCAGGACCGGTTCGGCCGGCAACATGACGGCCGTTCCGAGGGCCGCGAGCGCCAGGGCGAGCACGAACCCTCGCTGGAAGCCGCGCGATACCGCTTCGTCGTCGCCCGCCCCGAGCGCCTGGGCGATCACCGGATCGAGCGCGAAGAGCACGCCCATGCCGAAGATCACCGCCGCGAAGAAGTACACGTTGCCCAGCGCGACCGCGGCCAGGTCGACCGGAGACACCCGGCCCACCATGATCGAGTCCACCACGCCCTGGAAGGTCATGCCGACCTGCACCACGGCGACGGGCACGGCGAGGCGCACGAGCTCGGAGAGCTCGCGGCGCGTGGGTTCGAAAGCGGAAAGGGGCACCCTCGGCGGGTGCCCCTCGGAACGTTCAGACTGCATGGTTCGTGCGGTTCTCAGCCCCGTCGGCCGGGGTCGCATCCGGTGCGGGTCCGCGTGTCGACGAGCTGGAGAATCCGCCAGCCGTCGACCGTGCGTACCATGGTGAAGGCGTCGACGCCGCAATGGCTGAACTCGCCGTCGACGAACAGGTTGTAGGGTGTCCAGGCCGTGGCGAGGTTGCCGTCGACCAGCACCACCTCGTCGAAGGTGACCTCGTCGAGATGGGCCTCGGCCCGAAGCACACCTGCTATGAACGAGCCGATCTCGCTCGACGTGACGCGGGGCTGCCCCTCGGCGTCGGCACCGGCCGTGTGCAGGCGCGCCTCGTCGTGGAAGACGCTCGTGAGAAGCGCCTCGTCCTTCTCGCGCATGCCGTCGAAGAGGCGCGTCACCACGTCCAGAACCGCGCGCTCGTCGTCGCCCGTGGTCTGGGCGGAAAGCACGGTCGGCAGAGACAGACAGAGAGCGGCGAGCACCGCCCCGCTCCTACGTCGCATCATCATCATCGTCCTCGCTTCGGTACATGAATACGGAGGCTTCGGCCCCCGAACCGCGGGTGCTGGAATCTTACACGAAGCGCCCTCGACAGCTACGGGGCTCGGTCAATCGCCTTTCCAGGCGTGCGCCACCATCGCGACGAGCCCCACCGCCCACAGCGCGCCGAGCAGTAGACGCAGCCCCGACCCATACGAGGGCGGCAGCACGAGCACCCCGCCGAGCGCGTCGAGCGGACCGAGCACGGCGAGGAAGCCGACCCCGATACGCGCGGCCCAGCCCAGCGCGATGGTGACACGTCGCGCGCGCGACGGTTCGATGGAGCGATCCGTACGCCTCACTGCACGCTCGGAAACCTCGAGTTCACGATCGAGTTGTAGATCGATCCGAACCGGTAACTGACACCAATGTCGAACGAAAGCCGCGACCCGGTCTCGAGCTGCCGCTGGCGCGTGAGGATCTCCTCCGGCGAAAGCCCCTCGCCGGAGAGGTAGATCTGGTCCTGGATGATCTCGTAGTTGCCGTCGAGCGAGAGGCTGAGGCCACGAATAAGCCGGTACTCGACGCGCCCGTTCACCTGGAAGGAATACTTCTCGACATCGTCCAGAATCTGGTTCGCTTCGATGCCGAGCCGGGCGTTGCCCCAGGTCTCCTGCGAGCGGTACGACACGTCGAGCCGATGCCGCCAGACGGTCTGCGTCTCACGGCCGAAGATCGTCTCCTGCTCGTAGTCGAGGTACTGCACACCGGCGCCGTAGAAGACCACGAAGCGCCGCCGACTGGCGTCCTGCCAGGGGTAGTAGTTCCACTCGACCGCGGGCAGGAGCTCGACCTGGAAGTCCTGATTGAGCCTCGTCGAGGTGCCGACTTCGGCGGACGCCCCGACGGACCAGTTGTCCGACAGGCTCTTCACGATGACGGCGTCGGACGACCAGTCGTCCCGCTCGCTCGTAAAGGTGGTCGTGTCCGAAATCGCATACTGCTGGCGGTTCTTGGAGCCGTAGAAGCTCAGGTCGATCTTCCATTGTTCGGTGGTGCGGTTCGCCGAGGCGGACACGCTGAACTCGTCCGACTCCTCGCGGTCTTCGCGATCGAGCTGGGCGCTGAAGCGCGTCGAAAAGACCCAATAGTTCCACGGGTCACGCACCGCCTCGGAGGTCTCGGCCCGGCCGGCGGCGGCCGGATCGGCCTCCACCCGCACCGCGTCGGTGTAGCCGGCAAGCGCGACGAAGCGGACGAGCCCGAGCCGGAGCGTCTGCGAGAGGCCCGTAAGGGTCTCCTCTTCGACGTCGGTCGCGCTCGCGTTGTAGGTCAGGCGGTCGGTGAGCCCGTCGAGACGTCCGCGGCCGGTGTAGTCGAAGATGAAGCGCGCGCCGGAGCCCGCGCTTTCGGAGGTCATGATCACGTGCACGCCCGCGTCCTGCGGCTCGCGCACCCACTCCACGAAGGTGATTTCACGCCGGAAGCGGTCGCGGTCGCATCGGAAGGTGGCGCAGTCGAGGTAGACGCGGAGCGCGTCACCGGACGACGCGGCAGACGGTTCCTGGGCACCGACCGCCACGGGCGTGGCGAGCGCGACGAGGGCGAGCGTGGCGACGACACCACTCGAGAAAGATCGAATCATTATGGGGGCTCGGGACGTGGGTCCCGTCGTATGCGGGCAAGCAGAGGGGGTCGGGGTGATGACACCCACGACCCCCTCACCGTTGACGAGTTCCGGAGCAGCCGTCGTCCTGCGTCGTCAGGCGGGTTCTTCGAGCGGGCGCGCTCCGCCGAGATAGACCTCGGCCGGCTCGGGCTCCCGCGGCCGACGTGAGCCGGGCTCGACGCGAGGCTCGGGGGATTCCCGCGCGGGTGGCGCCCCGCCGCCGGGCCCTGCGGGGCCGGCCCCCGCCCCGTCGGACCCATCGTCCGTGGTGTAGTGCCGTCGGAAGAACGCCGAGACGTCGTCGACCAGCGAATACATGACCGGCACGAGCACGAGCGTGAGGAAGGTGGCGAAAATGATGCCCGCGATGACCGCCACGGCCATCGGTCCCCACCACGCCGCCTGGTCTCCACCCCAGAACAGCTCGGGCTCGAGCGACCGGTAGAGGCCGAAGAAGTCGAAGTTGAGCCCGACGGCGAGCGGCACCAGACCCAGCGCCGTGGTGGTCGCCGTGAGCACGACCGGCCGGAACCTCGTGCGCCCGCCCTGCACCAGGGCTTCGCGCCGGTTCATGCCGTCGCGGTCGCGCAGAATATCGATGTAGTCGATCAGCACGATGGCGTTGTTCACGACGATGCCCGCAAGCGAGATGATGCCCACACCCGTCATGATGATGACGAACGGCATCTTGAAGAGCATGAGGCCCAGGAAGACGCCTACGGTCGACATGAGCACCGACGTCATGATGATGACGGGCTTCACCACGGAGTTGAACTGGCTCACCAGAATGAGTCCGATCAGCGCCAGGGCGGTGAGGAACGCGCCCCCCAGGAACTCCTGGGCCTCGTTCTGCTCCTCCTGCTGACCCGTGTACTGAAGCAGGTAGCCCGGAGGCAGTTCCTCGGACTGGAACGGTGCCAGTACCTCGCGCACCTCCGCCAGCACCGCGTTGCTGTTCAGGCCCGTGGCCACGTCGGACGAGATCGTGGCCATGCGCGTCTGGTCCTTCCTGCGAATGCTTCCGTAGCCGTCACCCACCTCCCAGCGCGCGACGGAGAGCAGCGGAATCTGCCGTCCCTCTTCCGCCATCACGGTGAGGTCGCCGAGCTGGTCGAGTTCCTGCCGATACTCGGGAGCGAGCCGCACGATGATGTCGTACTCGTCGTTGCCGGCCCGGTACTTGGCCGCCTCGATACCGTTGATCGCGCCGCGCACGGCCCGACCGATATCGGCCGTCGAGAGGTCGTAGAGCGCGGCCTTCTCACGATCGACGATGACCGAGAGCTCGGGCCGCGCGGCGTCCAGGTCGCTCTCGAGGCCCACCAGCTTCTCGAACACGGGGTCCGACCGGAGAATGTCCAGCACGCGGTCGCTCAGCTCCTTGAGCCGGGCCGGATCCTCACCCACGATCTCGATGTTCACCGGCGACCCCTGCGCGACACCTTCCTGGAGACGTTCGGTCGTGATCTCGGCGCCGGCGATGTCCTGGCCGATGGTCTCCTGCATGCGTGCGAGCACTTCGAAGGCGTCGAACTCGCGGTCCTGGAAGTCGACCAGGCTGATCGTCGCGCGACCCCGGTTGGGCCCCGATGGGCCTCCCTGTCCGGTCATCTCCGAAGCGCCGCCCGCGCCTCCACCGCCGCTCACCGCGACCACGGACTTCCAGTCGCTCCTGCCAGTCACGTCCTGCAGCTCGCGCTCGATCAGGCGAACGAGGCGGTCCGTTTCCTCGACCCGCGTACCGACCGGCGTTTCGACGTCGACGAACACCTGCTTGGGCGGAATGCTTTCGGGAAAGTACTCCACGCCCGTGTTGAACCGCCCGAACGCCATGATCGTCACGACGAGCGCAGCCGCCGAACCGCCCAGAATCACGAAGCGGTGGTCGAGCGCCCAGCGAAGCTGCCGCTCGTAGGCGTTCAGGAGCGCCGGAACCGTGTGCTCCTGGAACGTCCGTGCTACGCGCGCGAGCACGAAGCGATAGAGCGCCCAGAGCCCCACGGCCGTCGCCGCAAGAAGACCGGCGGTCAGCAGGTTCGCCCCCGCCACGATGAGGAAGCCGAGCGCCGCGAGACCAGTCAGCGTCCACCGCATCGCGGGCGTCATGGGCGGCCGCGGCTCGTGTTCGAGGCGCATGAACATCGCGCAGAGCGTCGGTACCAACACGATCGCCACGAAGAGCGAGCTCGTGAGGGTCACGATCAGCGTCGTCGGCAGGAAGCCCATGAACTCGCCCGCCATGCCCGGCCAGAACAGCAGCGGCGCGAAGGCCGCGAGCGTCGTCGCGGTCGAGGCAATGACGGGCATCGCCACCTCGCCCGTCGCCTTCTTCGCGGCGAGTCCACGCTCCCACCCTTCTTCCATGTACCGGTAGATGTTCTCTACCACCACGATCGCGTTGTCGACCAGCATGCCCAGCGCGAGGATCAGGCTGAAGAGCACGACCATGTTCATGCTCACGCCGAGCGCCTTCAGCACGATGAAGCTGAGTAGCATCGACGACGGAATCGAGACGGCGACGAACATCGAGTTCGACAGACCGAGAAAGAAGAGCAGCACGGCCACGATGAGAATGAGGCCCGAGACGATGTTGTTCTCGAGCGAACTCACCATCATGCCGATGTCCTCGGACATGTCGCCGGTGATCTTCACCACCGTCGTCGGCGGGAAGAGCGGCTGCATCTCGTCGATCACGCCGCGCACCTTGGCGGTGGTCTCGAGAATGTTCTCGCCCGAGCGCTTGATCACGTCGAGCGTGACCACGTCCGAGCCGTCCAGACGCGCGAAGCTCTCGCGCTCCGCAAAGCCGAAGTCCACGGTCGCGATGTCGCGCACATAGACCGGACGGCCCTGCGCGGTGGTCACGACGAGGTCCTCGATCAGCGAGGGATCGGCAAACTCCCCGTCGACCCGCACCAGGTACTTGCTGCGCCCGACGTCGATCGAGCCGCCGGGCGTGTTGACGTTCTCGCTGCTGATCGCGTCGATGACGTCGCCGATGGCCAGGCCGTAGAACTGCAGCCGGCGGAGGTCCACATCGACCTTCACCTCACGTTCGAGCCCCCCCCGCACGTCGACGCGCAGAATCTCGGGAACCTGCTCCAGCCGGTCCTGGAGGTCCTCGGCGATGTCCTTCAGTCGCACCAGCCCGTACTCGCCCGACAGGTTGACCTGCATGACCGGCACTTCGGAGAAGTTGAACTCCATGATGGCCGGGTCCTCGGCTTCGGCCGGCAGGTCCGGCTTCGCCAGATCGACCTTCTCGCGGACCTTCTGAAGCGCGTCCTCGATGTCGACCGTGGTCTCGAACTCGGCCACGATGCTCGAGTAGCCCTCGACCGAGGTCGACGACAGCTCCTTGATGTCGCTGATCGTGCTCAGCTCGTCTTCGAGCGGACGCGTGATCAGCGACTCGATGTCGGCCGGCGCCACCCCCGGGTAGGGCGTGTTCACCGCGATCATCGGGATCTCGATCTCGGGGAACGACTCCTTCGGGGTGGTCCGGTACGAAAAGAGGCCCATGATCGCGATGATCACCACGAGCACCACGACGCTCGTGCGGTGGTCGACGGCGAACGACGTGGGGCCGAACTCCTTGAAGCGTTCCAGATCGCGCGGCTGACTCATCAGGCCCCCCCTCCGACCACGCGGACCCGGTCGCCGTCGGCGACCTGCTGCTGTCCGACGACGATCAGCGATTCACCGGACGTGAGCCCGCTCTGGACCACGACCTCGTTGTTCTGCGACGGTCCAAGTTGGACCTGCCGCGCCCGGGCGACGCGCTCGTCACCCGAGCCCTCGACGACGAAGACGACGTAACCGTCGGCGACACGCACGAGCGCTTCCTGGGGCACGACGACCTGTTCGCCCAGCACGCGCCGCACGACGGAGATGTTCGCCACCATCTCGGGCTTGATCACGTTGCCCGGGTTGGGAACGGTGAACTCCACCGGAAACGTCCGGCTGCTCGGGTCGACGGTCGCGCCGACGAAGCTGACCTCGCCCTCGTACCGTTCGTCGGGCAGGACGTCGAAGACGACCGTTCCGCGGGCGCCGCGGCCCACGTCGGCGGCGTACCGTTCCGGCACCCCGCCCACGACCTTCACGGGCGTCAGGTCGACCACGCGCGCCACCGGCGTTCCGGGCGCGAGGAGCGTGCCGAGTTCGACACGCCGTTCTTCGAGCAGGCCGTCGATCGGCGACCGCACGACGGTGCGCGCCAACCGCTCTTCGAGCGTCTGGAGCCGCGCGCGTGCCTGCTCGGCGCCGTAGCGGGCTTCGAGATAGGCCAGCTCGGAACCGACCCGGTCCTCTTCCCAGAGCCGGCGTCGCCGCTCCCAGGTCTCCTGTGCGAGCGCCGCCTGGGCCCGCGCCTCGTCGACCTGGGCCCGCAAGATGCGGTCGTCGATGCGCACGAGCGGATCGCCTGCCGCGACCGCGCGCCCCTTCTCGACCAGGAGTTCGACCACCGTACCACTCTCCTCGGCCGAAACCACCACATCACGGTTCGCCCGCACGGTCCCGGTGAGGCGTACCTGCTCGGTGAAGTCCCGCGGCTCCACGACCCGCGTCTCTACATTGATGATCCGGACGAACGCCTCGTCGTCGCTGGCGCCCGCACCGTCGGCTTCGGCGCCGCCGCAGGCCGCCACGGCGAGAGCAGCGAGCCCGGCGAGCGACACGGCGCCGCCGCGGGCCAGGAGGGATCGGGTTCGTGCATCTATCGTCGTCATCGCCTCGTCCTCGTCGGCTTCGTTGGGTCAGTCCTGCATGCCGACCATGGGTACGTCACCCACGGCCACGTCGAGTCTCGCGCGCGCCACCAGGTAGTCGTAGACGGCCTGCGCGTAGTTGAATTCGCTCTGCCGGAGCGCGACCTCGGCGTCCGTCAGTTCCAGCTGGCTGCCGAGCCCCTCGCGGTACTGCGCCCTCGCGATGTCGAACCCGCGCAGCGCCTGGTCGACCGCCAGCCGCTGCCCGCGCGCGCGCAGACGGGCTTCCTGAGCCTGCTCGTACAAGGTGCGGACTTCGCTCTCCGCCTGGGCCCGGGTGTAGCGGGTCTGGGTCTCGGCCTGACGAAGGACGGCGCGCTTCTGGTCGATACGCGCGTCGCGCTGAAATCCCTGGAAGATCGGCAGGGTCACCTGCACCCCCACGTTGCGCGTGTACGCCCGGGGCCGGCCGAAGAACTCGGGGTCGCCGTTCTGCTGGGCGTTGATCGCGTAGGTTCCGAAGAACGAGACCCGGGGCAGGTACTCGACCTGCTCGAGGCGCATCTCGGTCTTGCGCAGGCTCTCGGTAAGCTCGAGCTGGCGCACATCGGAGCGCCGGTCGAGCTGGTCGAGCACGGCGCCGGGCTCACCGCCGGGCTCGACTTCGGTCCCGGTGAAGGCGAGCAGCTCGCGGTTCTCGGCCGAGTTGGCCGCCGGGTCGTCCAGGTCGATGGTCGCCAGAGACCCGGCGAGAGTCAGGTTCTCGGCACCCTCCGGTGCGAGGTCGAGCTCGACCGCGATCTGGCGCCTTCCCTGCCGGACCGCGTTCCGGGCACGCCGAAGGTTCGGCTCCAGATTGGCCAGCTCGACCTCGAGTCGGAGCACGTCGTACTCCGACGCGAGACCGGCGCGGTTGAGGGCCCGGGTCTCGTCGAGGCTCTCCTGCACGCGTCGAACCGAGTTCTCCGTGAGCCGCGCCTGCTCCTGCGCGAGCAGAAGTCCGTAGTAGGCTTCCCGGACCCGGGTCACCACCGTCTGGACCTCTCCACGCACGACCTCTTCCTGAAGCGAGCGGAAACGCCCTGCGGCGCCGACCCCGATGAACGCGGCAGCGTTGAACACCGGCTGATCCAGCGTGATGGTGCTCGCCCAGGTATTGTCGGCGCCGAATCGAACGGGCACGAGCTCGTCGGGGTCGGCGTCGGGCCCCTTGATGATCGTCGCCGGCAGAAAGCTCACCGACGGCGACACGTTGCGCGTGTAGGTCGCATTGAGATCCAGCGAGGGGTAGACGCTCCCCCACGCCTCGCTGACCCGCTCCTTCGCCTCGTCGAGGCCGAAGCGGGCGCCCCGGATCTGCGGACTGCGTTCGAGGGCGGTGCGTACCGCCTCGGGCAGCGTGAGCGACGTGCCCTGCGCCGTATTGGACCCGGTGGCGCTCTGGGCCTGGAGGGTGGCCGGCGCCACAAGCGCCAGCACGAGCCCTGCCCACGCCGTCGAAGTACGTCTCGATCTATCGTTCACGGTATCGTCTCGAATCAGTCGTTCATATGCGCGGCGGCGCCTGTCGCTCTACGCGGCCGCTCCGGCATCGTCGTCACCTTCGTCGTCCACCAGTTCCGTCTGGTCCCGCGGCTCGTAAGCTTCGCCCGCGAGCCCCATCATCAGACGCCGGCCCGACTCGCGATACAGGTGTCGGAACGCCTCGTCGCTCATCGGCTCGGAGACGCTCAACAACCCCCGCGCGCGCAGCGCGATCAGACCGTGCGCGTGCGCCCACAGCGTCAGACCGACGCCCGATGGGTCGCCCCGGCGCATCAATCCGGCGTCCATGCACTCGCGAATCCGGTCGTTCCAGAACTGGCCGACCGCACACCCCTGGGCCTCGACCTCGGGCGGCAGGTCGCCGAGCCCGACCAGGTCGGGCGAAGCGAAGAGCGCGTCGTAGAGGCGGGGATGTTCGAGCGCGAAGTCCAGGTACCCCAGGCCGGCGAGCTGCAGGCGTTCGAGGGGTGTCCGGCCCTGCAGCGCGCGGTAGAGGTATTGGGCCATGCGCGTGTACGCCTCACGTACGACTTCGTGGAGCACCGCCTCCTTGCCGTCATAGTGCCGGTAGAGGGCGGGCGCCGTGACGCCGACCGCGCGTGCGAGCCTTCGCATCGAGAATCCCTCGATGCCGCTCTCCAGAAAGAGCGCACAGGCCTCTGAAAGAATCCGTTCCCGCTGCTGTTCAGACATGGTGAACAGTGTAAACCTACCGCTGGTTTTCGACAAGATCCGTAGCCACTACGGTGTCGAACGGCGTTTAGTTCCAAAAGGTGCGTAGGAAGTTCTACGGACGAACGAACGAGCCGCCGCAGATGTGACAAAGACGAAGCCCCGGCGACCCGAGATGGGCGCCGGGGCCGGTGTCGCGCGGGTCCGACGCGCGTCAGTTGGCGGGCACGATGTGCGCGCGGAGCACGCGATCACCGCGGACGATGCGATCCACGACGGACATTCCCTCTTCGACCCAGCCGAAGGCCGTATACCCACCGTCGAGGTGCCACTGCGGCGAGTGCGTGATGAAGAACTGCGAACCCTCGGTGTCCTTGCCCGACGAGGCCATGCCGACGACGCCCCGAAGGAAGGGGGTTCGCGTGAACTCCGAGCGGATCACGAAGCCGGGTCCGCCCGTTCCGTCGGCGCGTTCGACGTCGCCCCCCTGCGCCACGAAGTTGGGGATCACCCGGTGGAACGGCACTCCGTCGTAGCGCCCCTCGCGGGTGAGGCGTGCGATCATCTGCACCGTGAGCGGTGCCTCGCCGGTACGAAGGACCACTACGACGCGTCCCCTGTCGGTCTCGAGCACCCACCGCGGGTGGGCGCCGAGCGCCTGGAGGGCGGGCCAGTCGATCTCGAGTACCGGGTCGTCGGCCTCCGGATCCGAAACGGCCGAGGCACGCTCTCCGTCGGCGGTCGACGCCGAGTCCGCCGCTTCGGCGTCGCGCCGCCCGAGCAGGGAGTCGACACGTGGGTCGTTCGACCCGGCGATCTCCTCGACGATCCGGTCGTGGGCATCGGTACCCTCGGCGCGCGCGAGAAGCGACGCCAGAAGGTCGGCCGACCCGTGGTCGAGCAGCACCGAGTCGGCGAGGACACGGGCGAGCGGGATCACGCGACGGGGCGCGGCCTGACGGACCGCCGAATCGAGCGCCGGCCGGAAGTACTGGACGACCTCGGGGTAGGTGCGGCCCACTCCCCACATCTCGCGCAGCGACCACGCGGCGTCGACCGCGACCGTATCGGGTGCGTTCGGCATGCGTACGACGGCAGCCAGCTCCTGCACGGCGAAGGGGGCCGGCAGCTGATCGAGTGCCTCTCGGGCCTGGACCCAGCCGCCGCGGTCGTGGGGCGGAATCTCCTCCAGATACCGGCGTACCAGCTCGACCTCACCAGTCCGCGTGAGCAGCGGCAGAAGCGGCCCCACCATCGCACGGTCGTCTGGATCACGGGCGACCCGCGCCAGGATGCCTCGCCGAACCTCGGGCGACGCCGGCACCGCCCCGAGCCCCTCGGCCGCCCGTTGGCGCACGTGCGGAGACGGGTCGTCGAGCGCCGCCAGGAGCACCGGCCCGGTCTGCGGGCGCGCCTCGTAGCTGGCGGTCGCCGCGACCGCCGCGTTGGCCCGTATTCGCCAGTCGTCGGGCACGAACACCCAGTCGAGATCGACCGGCTGCGTGAAGACCGTCACCGCCCGACCGAGGCCGACCAGAAGGTGCATCGCCGCCTCGTCATCGGCCTGGTAGCCGTCGAGCACCTCGGCGACCTCCCGGTACCGTGTGGCCCAGGCGGGCATCGCTTCGGCGCGGGCGGTCACGTAGGCTGCCGCCGCTCGGACATCGGGGTCGTCGTGACGCATGCGGGCGATGAGGGTGTCCACCGCGTCGTCGGGCGCCGTCCCCCGAATCACGCCACGGCTGAGCGCGAGCGTCGCGGCCGCGAGGTGTTCCGCGTCGCCGACGGCGTAGAGCGCCCGCAACGCCTCCGTTCCGCCCCGCTTCCCGATCGCTTCGACGAGGGCCCGTCGTACCCGGGGGTCCTCTTCGGTTCCGACCGCGACCTGCACGGCCTCGCCGACCCCACCCTCGATCTGCCCGAGCGCGAAAGCGGCGTCTTCTCGCACGCGCGCGTCCGGGTCGCCGAGCAGGCGCTCGAGGGCGGCCCGCGCGGC
>CBFGQV010000050.1:0-12120 GCA_965651045.1 uncultured bacterium | reverse complement strand
GACGACGTGCAGGGCCGCTCGAAGGTCTACGAGGCCATCGTGAAGGGCGACAACCTGCCAGAGCCGGGCATTCCGGAGTCCTTCAACGTTCTCGTCAAGGAACTCCAGGCACTCGGACTCAGCGTCACGCTGGGCCGGGAGGAGTAATTCATGATCGACTTTCCAAGAGCTCGTGAGCAGCGCAGCGCCGACTTCGACTTCATTCAGCTGAGGCTCGCTTCGGCCGAGGAGATCCGGGGTTGGTCGTACGGTGAGGTCACGAAGCCGGAGACCATCAACTACCGTTCATTCAAGCCGGAGCGCGATGGGCTCTTCTGCGAGCGCATCTTCGGGCCGGTGAAGGACTGGGAGTGTCACTGCGGCAAGTTCAAGCGCATTCGCTTCCGCGGACACGTCTGCGACCGCTGCGGCGTGGAGGTCACGCTCTCGAAGGTCCGGCGCGAGCGCATGGGCCACATCGAGCTCGCCGTGCCGGTCTGCCACATCTGGTTCTTCAAGACGCTTCCGAGTCAGCTCGGCTACCTGCTCGGCATGACGCTGCGCGACCTCGAGAAGGTCGTGTACTACGCGTCGTACGTCGTGACGCGCCCGGGCAAGCAGGACGTGAAGTTCCAGGAGCTGCTCGACGAGGACGAGTACTACGACCTGCGGGTGAAGGCCCGCGAAGAGGGCGACGACCAGTTCAGGGCCGAGATCGGCGCGGAAGCCGTGCGCACGCTCCTCAAGATGCTCGACACGCCCGATCGCAAGATCGGCGACCGCAACGCCGACGGCCGCGGCCTCGACCGGCTCGCCGACTGGCTCCGTCACGAGATCGCGACCGAGACCAGCCAGCACCGGAAGAAGAAGAAGCTGAAGCGGCTCAAGGTCGTCGACGCGCTCCGTAACTCGGGTGACACGCCCGATGCGCGGAACCGTCCCGAGTGGATGGTGCTCGACGTCGTACCGGTGATCCCCCCGGACCTTCGTCCGCTGGTGCCGCTCGACGGCGGCCGCTTCGCGACGTCGGACCTGAACGACCTGTATCGGCGGGTCATCAACCGCAACAACCGCCTCAAGAAGCTGATCGAGATGCGCGCCCCGGAGGTCATTCTCCGGAACGAGAAGCGCATGCTCCAGGAGGCCGTCGACGCGCTCTTCGACAACGGACGTCGCTCGAAGGCGATTCGCGGGCGCGGCAAGCGTCCGCTCAAGTCGCTCTCCGACATGCTCAAGGGCAAGCAGGGGCGCTTCCGCCAGAACCTGCTCGGCAAGCGCGTGGACTACTCGGGCCGGTCGGTGATCGTGGTCGGGCCGGAGCTCCGGCTGCACCAGTGTGGCCTGCCCAAGGCGATGGCCGTCGAACTCTTCAAGCCGTTCATCATTCACGAGCTGGAGAAGCGCGGCGAGGCCGAGACCGTGAAGCGGGCCAAGAAGATCGTCGAGAAGGACGATCCGAAGGTCTACGAGGTGCTCGAAGACATCATCAAGGACCACCCGGTCCTGTTGAACCGAGCCCCGACGCTGCACCGGCTGGGCATTCAGGCCTTCGAACCGGTGCTGGTCGAGGGCAAGGCGATTCGCATTCACCCGCTGGTCTGCGCGGCGTTCAACGCGGACTTCGACGGTGACCAGATGGCCGTGCACGTGCCGCTCTCGTTCGAGGCGCAGCTCGAGGCGCGGGTGCTGATGCTGTCGTCGAACAACATTCTGCTGCCGTCGAACGGTCGTCCGGTGGCGTCGCCGACCCAGGACATGGTGATCGGCGCGTACTACCTGACGAACCCGCCCCTCGAGGTGAAGGACCTCGAGGCCACGCTCTCGAGCGGCAAGGCCTCGAAGTCCGCACGCCAGGAGGCCGAAGAGCGCATGGCCGTGCTGTACGAGGGCGCGCCGCGCTACGCCTCGTACGCCGACGCGGAGGTCGCGCTCGCGACCGACCAGGCCAGCTTCCACACCCTCGCCTGGTATCTCGTGCGCCGCACGACCGACGAGGGCGAGATGGTGTCGAAGTGGATCCGCACCACTGCCGGGCGGGTGCTCTTCAACTCGATCGTGCCCGACGAACTCGGCTACCTGAACTACACCTTCGGCAAGAAGGAGCTTGGGGATCTCGTCTTCGACTGCTTCACCGAGGTGGGCCTGTCGGCGTCGACCACCTTCCTGGACAACCTCAAGGACTTCGGATTCCGCTACGCGACGATGGGCGGACTCTCGGTCGGCATCGACGACCTCGAGGTTCCGGCCGAGAAGCTCGAGATCCTGGCCGACGCCGACGAGCAGGTGACCCGGTTCCAGCGTGCGTATTCGAGCGGCTTCATCTCGAACGGCGAACGCTACAACAAGGTCATCGATACCTGGACGCACGCGAACAACGACGTCGCGGACGCGATGGTTCGCCACCTCGAGCGCTCGAAGGACGGCTACAACCCGGTCTTCATGATGATGACCTCGGGTGCGCGTGGTAACCGCGACCAGATGCGTCAGCTGGCCGGCATGCGCGGCCTCATGGCCAAGCCTCAGAAGAAGCTCACTGGTGGCATCGGCGAGATCATCGAAAGCCCGATCAAGTCGAACTTCCGTGAGGGCCTGACCGTGGTGGAGTACTTCATCTCCACGCACGGCGCGCGGAAGGGTCTGGCCGACACGGCGCTCAAGACCGCCGACGCCGGCTACCTGACGCGTCGTCTCGTCGACGTGGCGCAGGACGTGGTGGTGACGGTCGAGGACTGCGGTACGATCCTGGGCCTCGAGATGACCGCCCTCAAGGAGGGTGAAGACATCATCGAGCCGCTCAAGGACCGCATCGTCGGCACGGTCGCGCTGGAAGACGTCTACGACCCGATCGACGGCGAGCTGCTGGTCGAGGCGAGCGAGCTGATCGACGAAGACGCGGCCGACGCCATCGAAGACGCCGGCATTCAGTCGGTGAAGATCCGCTCCGTGCTCACCTGCGAGTCGAAGCGGGGTATCTGCCGCATGTGCTACGGCCGCAACCTGGCCACCATGAAGATGGTGGACATCGGTGAGGCCGTGGGCATCCTGGCGGCCCAGTCGATCGGAGAGCCGGGCACGCAGCTCACGCTCCGTACCTTCCACATCGGAGGTACGGCGTCGCGCATCGCGGCCCAGACGCAGCGCAAGTCGAAGATCGACGGGCTGGTCGGACTCGACCGTGTCACCACGGTCGAGACGCCGAACGAGGAGCTGATCGTCACGTCGCGCGAGGGCCAGATCCTGCTGAAGACCAAGGAGGGAGGTCAGATTCGCTCCCGCCTGGCGGTGCCGTACGGCGCGACCCTCTCGGTCCACGAGGGCCAGGAGATCGAAGCCGGCGACCTGCTCTTCAGCTGGGACCCGTACTCCGAGCCGATCGTCGCGGACTCCGAGGGTGTCGTGAAGTTCGTCGACATCATCGAAGACCAGACCATGCGCGAGGAGCTCGACGAGTCGACCGGCCGCAGACAGATGACGGTGATCGAGGACCGCGACAAGCGGCTCCACCCGACCATCCAGCTGCTGTCGAAGGGCAAGAAGGCCGAGAAGCTCAAGGAATTCATCATTCCGGTCGGCGCCCAGTTGACGGTGCAGGACGGGGCCGAGGTGAACCCGGGCGACACCCTCGCCAAGATCAGCCGCGAGGTGTACAAGACGCGCGACATCACCGGCGGTCTGCCGCGCGTGGCCGAGCTGTTCGAGGCGCGCCGTCCGAAGGACCCGGCGGTCATCACCGAGATCGACGGGCGCGTGAGCTTCGGCGACATCAAGCGCGGCAAGCGCGAAGTCGTGGTCACGCCCGAGACCGGACCCGCCCGGAGCTACGACGTGCCGGTCGGTAAGCACATGCGCGTGCACGAGGGCGACATGGTGCGCGCCGGCGACCGCCTCTCGGAAGGGCCGATCAACCCGCACGACGTGCTCCGCATCAAGGGGCCGCGCGCGGTGCAGGAGTACCTGCTGAACGAGATCCAGGAGGTCTACCGTCTGCAGGGCGTGAAGATCAACGACAAGCACATCGGCGTGATCGTCCGGCAGATGCTCCAGAAGGTGAAGGTCACCGACCCGGGCGACACGGTGCTGCTCGAGGGCGAGAACGTGGACCGCATGGAGTTCCGTGAGGTCAACCAGGCGGCGCTGGCCGACAGCAAGGCCGCGGCGCGGAGCGAGCCGCTCCTGCTCGGCATCACCAAGGCCAGCCTGACCACGGAGTCGTTCATCTCGGCGGCCTCGTTCCAGGAGACCACGCGGGTGCTCACCGACGCCGCCGTTCGCGGAGCTCGGGACGACCTCAAGGGGCTCAAGGAGAACATCATCATCGGCCATCTGATTCCGGCCGGCACGGGCATCCACCGCTACAACGAGGTGGAGTTCATGGTCGAGCAGTCCTACTACGACGAGGAGATCGTACCGCTCTCCGAGCCGGGTGGCGGGCTGCTCGCGAGCCTCGGCATTCCGGAGCCGGAGGAGGCCACGGCCGACTGATCGTCGAGGTCACGGCCGCACCGTCGCGGGGGGGCGTTCTCGAGGTCGAGGGCGTCCCCCCGCTTCGTGCCGGCAGGGTAGTGAGAGGCGTGTCCGAACCCGTTGACACCCTCGCAGACCGTCGATAAGTTACCAAGCTCTGTTCGAATGGCCCCCGCTGGGCCCGGACGCCAACCGAAACGTGGTTCCATGCCGACCATCAACCAGCTCGTGAGGAAGGGCCGCAAGGCTGTTCAGAAGAAGAACAAGTCTCCGGCTCTCCAGAAGAACCCTCAGAAGCGGGGGGTCTGCACTCGCGTGTACACCACGACCCCGAAGAAGCCGAACTCGGCGCTTCGGAAGGTGGCTCGCGTGCGGCTCACGAACGGGTACGAGGTCACGGCATACATTCCGGGCGAAGGCCACAACCTGCAGGAGCACTCGATCGTGCTCATCCGGGGTGGCCGTGTGAAGGACCTTCCGGGCGTGCGGTACCACATCGTTCGTGGCACCCTCGACGCCTCCGGGGTCGGCGACCGGCGCCAGGGCCGTTCCAAGTACGGCGCGAAGCGTCCCAAGTAACGGAAGTCAGGTATGAGCCGTCGTTCCAGAGCCGAGAAGCGCGACGTTCCCGTCGACCCGAAGTTCCAGTCTCCGGTCGTGACGAAGTTCGTCAACGGCATGATGCTGGATGGGAAGAAGTCGCTGGCCGAGAAGATCGTCTACGAGGCCATCGACATTCTGGAGGAGAAGGCCGGCCAACCCGGCCTGAACGTCTTCCAGCAGGCGGTCACGAACGCCAAGCCGGCGCTCGAAGTGAAGAGCCGCCGCGTCGGTGGTGCCACCTACCAGGTGCCCATCGAGGTGCGGCCGGAGCGCCGTCAGGCGCTCGCGATCAAGTGGTTGATCCAGTTCGCCCGCGGCCGTTCGGAGAAGACGATGGCCGAGCGGCTCGCCGCCGAGCTTCTGGCCGCGTCGCGCGGCGAGGGGTCGACCATCAAGAAGAAGGACGACACCCACCGCATGGCCGAGGCCAACAAGGCCTTCGCCCACTACCGGTGGTGAGCGAGGCAGGCGAACGACGTTAGAACGCGCGCCGGCGGATCCCACACGAGGACAGCCGCCGGCGGGCTCGGGAGACACGCGATGGCCTGCGGGCCCTCTCCGGTCACCAGGAAGCGCGGACTCGCGCGGCCTGCCGGAGGTGGGCCGATGGCGGGCGCCGCGCTTCTTCATGAAGCGAATACGTACGAAGAGTCGAGACGAGAGATAGATGCCTAGACAGACGCCGCTCAAGCAGCTCCGAAATATCGGCATCATGGCGCACATCGATGCCGGAAAGACCACGACGACGGAGCGCATCCTGTTCTACACGGGACGCGTGCACCGCATCGGCGAGGTGCATGACGGCGCTGCGACCATGGACTGGATGGAGCAGGAGCAGGAGCGGGGAATCACCATCACCTCCGCGGCGACCACCTGCCACTGGAAGCGCAACGAGACCGACTTCCGCATCAACATCATCGACACCCCTGGGCACGTCGACTTCACCGCCGAGGTGGAGCGGAGCCTGCGGGTCCTCGACGGTGCCGTGGCGGTGTTCTGTGCCGTGGGCGGCGTGGAGCCCCAGTCGGAGACTGTCTGGCGTCAGGCCGATCGCTATCACGTGCCCCGCATCGCGTTCGTCAACAAGATGGACCGCGTGGGCGCGGACTTCGAGAACGTCGTCGAGATGATGCGGGACCGGCTCGGTGCGAACGCGCACGCGATCCAGTATCCGATGGGCGAGGGCGAGATGTTCACCGGCATCATCGACATCGTGTCGATGACCGCGTTGCACTACGAGGACGAGCTCGGCGCGAAGTACACCCGCCAGGAGATCCCCAGTGATCTCCGTGGCAAGATCGAGGAGCTTCGCGCGCAGCTCGTCGAGGCCGCCGTGGAGCACCACGACGAGTACCTCGAGAAGTACCTGGGTGGCGAGGAGCTCAGCGAAGACGAGCTGCGTGACGCCGTCCGCAGCGCCACGATCGGCGGGCACCTGTTCCCGGTGTTCTGTGGTTCGGCCTTCAAGAACAAGGGCGTCCAGGCGCTGCTCGACGGCGTCATCGACTACCTGCCCTCGCCGCTCGACGTGCCTGCGATCCAGGGCCACCTGCCGCATCACGACGAGACGCACGAGGCCCGTGAGGCCGACGACGCCGCACCGTTCAGCGCGCTGGCGTTCAAGATCATGACCGACCCGTATGTCGGTAAGCTGACCTTCTTCCGCGTCTACTCGGGCTCGCTTCCGGCGGGCTCGTACGTGTTCAACGCGACCAAGGAGAAGCGCGAGCGGGTGGGCCGCATCCTGCAGATGCACGCCAACAAGCGCGAAGAGCGTGAAGAGGTGTACGCGGGCGACATCGCGGCGGCCATCGGCCTGAAGGACGTGAAGACGGGCGATACGCTCTGCGACCCCGACCATCCGATCATTCTCGAGGCGATGAAGTTCCCCGAGCCGGTGATCGCGGTCGCCATCGAGCCGAAGACGAAGGCCGACCAGGACAAGCTGTCGACCGGGCTGAGCAAGCTTGCCGACGAAGATCCGACCTTCAAGGTCCACACCGATCCGGAGACCAACCAGACGATCATCCGGGGCATGGGCGAGCTCCACCTCGAGATCATCGTCGACCGCCTGCGCCGCGAGTTCGGCGTCGAGGCGAACGTCGGTCGCCCGCAGGTGGCGTACCGCGAGACGATCCGCAAGCCTGCCGAGAAGGTCGAGGGCAAGTTCGTGCGCCAGACCGGCGGCCGCGGGCAATACGGTCACGTCGTGATCAACATCATGCCCGCCGAGACCGGCGCCGGGTTCGTCTTCGAAGACAAGATCGTCGGGGGCGTGATTCCGCGTGAGTACATTCCCGCGGTCGAGCAGGGGATTCGCGAGTCGCTGGACAACGGCGTGCTCGCCGGATACCCGCTCATCGACATCAAGGTCGAGTTGATCGACGGGTCCTACCACGACGTCGACTCGAACGAGATGGCGTTCAAGATCGCCGGCTCCATGGCCCTCAAGGAGGGCGTGCGGCGGGCGAAGCCGGTGCTGCTCGAGCCCATCATGGACGTGGAGGTCGTGACCCCTGCGGACTACATGGGCGACATCATCGGCGACCTGTCGTCCCGCCGGGGCAGGGTGGGCGGCATGACCGAGCGGGCGGGCGCACGCGTGATCGGCGCGAGCGTTCCCCTGGGCGAGATGTTCGGGTACTCGACCACCCTTCGCTCGATGAGCCAGGGGCGGGCGGTCTACACGATGCAGTTCGCCCACTACGAAGAGGTTCCGCAGTCGAAGGCCGAAGAGATCATGGCCTCTGCGGGCAAGAGCTCCGGCGCCTGACGCCGACCGTTAACGCACTCGAGCATCGAGAGGAAGCACGATGGGCAAGGCGAAGTTTGAGCGGACGAAGCCGCACGTGAACGTGGGAACGATCGGGCACGTGGACCACGGGAAGACGACGCTGACGGCGGCGATCACGGAGATCCAGGCCGCGAAGGGTCTGGGCGAGTACGTGGCGTTCGACCAGATCGACAAGGCTCCGGAGGAGCGGGAGCGGGGGATCACGATTGCGACGGCGCACGTGGAGTACGAGACGCCGAATCGTCATTACGCGCACGTGGACTGCCCGGGGCACGCGGACTACG
Source organism: uncultured bacterium (assembly GCA_965651045.1). Taxonomy (GTDB): domain Bacteria; phylum Gemmatimonadota; class Gemmatimonadetes; order Longimicrobiales; family Gaopeijiaceae; genus Gaopeijia. The sequence continues at coordinate 3,996 of CBFGQV010000050.1, read as the reverse complement.
TGAAGAACATGATCACGGGCGCGGCGCAGATGGACGGCGCGATCCTGGTGGTGAGCGCGGCGGACGGCCCGATGCCGCAGACGCGCGAGCACATTCTGCTGGCTCGGCAGGTGAACGTTCCGTACATCGTGGTCTTCCTGAACAAGTGCGACATGGTGGACGACGAGGAGCTTCTGGAGCTGGTGGAGCTGGAGGTGCGTGAGCTGCTCTCCGAGTACGACTTCCCGGGCGACGACATTCCGGTGATTCGGGGCTCGGCGCTGAAGGCGCTGGAGAGCGGGGATCCGGACAGCGAGTGGGGCCAGAAGATCACGGAGTTGATGGACGCGGTGGACTCCTACATTCCGGAGCCGGAGCGCGACATCGACAAGCCGTTCCTGATGCCGGTGGAGGACGTGTTCTCGATCACGGGTCGCGGGACGGTTGCGACGGGCCGGATCGAGCGTGGGATCGTGAAGGTGGGCGACGAGATCGCGATCATCGGCATGGGCGGAGACAAGAAGTCGGTGGTGACGGGTGTGGAGATGTTCCGCAAGCTGCTGGACGAGGGGCGCGCGGGGGACAACGTGGGGCTTCTGCTTCGGGGTGTGGGCAAGGACGAGATCGAGCGCGGGCAGGTGCTGGCGAAGTCGGGCTCGATCACGCCGCACACGAAGTACAAGGCCGAGGTCTACGTGCTGACGAAGGAAGAGGGTGGGCGTCACACGCCGTTCTTCGACGGGTACCGGCCGCAGTTCTACTTCCGGACGACGGACGTGACGGGGTCGGTGAAGCTTCCGGACGGGGTGGAGATGGTGATGCCGGGCGACAACGTGCAGATGGAGATCGAGCTGATCACGCCGATCGCGATGGACAAGGAGCTCCGGTTCGCGATCCGCGAGGGCGGCCGCACCGTCGGCGCCGGCGTCGTCACCGAGATCATCGAGTAACCTGAGTAGGAGACGACGGTCATGCCGCGTGACAAGGTGACGCTCGCTTGCACCGAGTGCGAGGAGCGCAACTACTCCACGACCAAGAACAAGCGCCTCCATCCCGAGCGGGTGGAGCACCGCAAGTATTGCCCCCGGTGCCGGACGCACCGGGCGCACAAGGAGACGAAGTAGCCCATGGGCGTCATCGAGAAGGTGGGAGAGACCCGAACCTTCCTCGAGGAGTCGTGGGACGAGCTCCAGAAGGTCACCTGGCCGGACTACGAACAGCTCAAGAGCGCCACGATCGTCGTCATGGTGTTCTGCGTCCTCGTCTCGGCGATGATCTGGGGCATGGACGTCGTGGTCCGAAACATCGTCGAACTGATCATGGGGATCTTCGGAGCCTGATGTCCGACGCGAAGCGCTGGTACGCGGTCCAGACCTATTCCGGGCACGAGAACAAGGTCCAGCGGCTCATTCTCAACAAGGTCGAGGACGAGCCGGGAGAGACCCTCGGAGACAAGGAAATCTCCGAGGTCCTCGTGCCGACCCAGGAGGTGCTGGAGATCCGGAACGGCAAGCGGGTGACCGTGACCAAGCGGCTGTACCCCGGGTACGTGCTCGTGCACATGGTCCTCAACGAGCGGACCATGCACGTGATCAACAACATCCAGGGCGTGATCAAGTTCGTGGGCAGCGGCAAGGCACCTCAGCCCCTGCGCGACGAGGAGATCAACAAGATTCTGGGCATCGAAGAGCCCGGCGCCGAGGAAGAGACGCACGAAGACATTCCCTTCCACGCGGGCCAGGTGGTCGAGGTCACCCAGGGACCCTTCACGGACTTCTCGGGCACGGTCCAGGAAGTCTACCCGGACAAGGGGAAGGTGAAGGTCGAGGTTTCGTTGTTCGGCCGGCCCACCTCGGTGGAGCTGGACTACACGCAGTTGAAGGGATACTGACCGCCCGCCCGCGTAGCGCGCGAGCGGAGCATACCTCCAGGTAGGCGATCATGGCGAAGAAGGTCGTTGGCTTCATCAAGCTTCACGTGCCGGGTGGTCAGGCGAACCCGGCGCCGCCCGTCGGCCCCGCGTTGGGCCAGCACGGCGTGAACATCATGGAGTTCTGCAAGCAGTTCAACGCGCGCACGCAGGACAAGCAGGGACTCACCGTGCCGGTGGAGATCACGGTCTTCGCCGACCGGTCGTTCACCTTCATCACGAAGACGCCCCCGGCCGCGGTTTTGCTCCGCAAGGCGCTGGGCATTCCGAAGGGCTCGGGCGTGCCGAATCGTGAGAAGGTGGCGAAGATCTCGCGCGACAAGCTCCGCGAGATCGCGCAGGAGAAGATGCCGGATCTGAACACGACCGACGTGGAGTCGGCCATGCGACAGATCGCAGGCACGGCCCGCTCGATGGGCATCGAGGTCGAGGGGTAAGCAGGTCGCCTTGCGGCCAGTCCGACGACCACCCGGTGTGAGCCGCCATGGGTGGGAGGACGAACGAGACGGCTCGGGAATCACATGCCGAAGCACGGAAAGAAGTATCGCCAGGCCCGCGAAGCGGTGCCGACGGGCGTGACCTTCGCTCCGACCGAGGCGCTGCAACTGGTCAAGGATCTGGCCTTCGCGAAGTTCGACGAGTCGGTCGAGGTTGCGACCCGGCTGAGCGTCGATCCGCGAAAGGCCGATCAGATCGTGCGCGGAACGGTCGTGCTGCCGCACGGCACCGGGAAGTCGGTCCGGGTGCTGGTGGTGGCGCAGGGCGAGAAGGAGCGCGAGGCGCAGGAAGCCGGAGCCGACTACGTCGGCCTCGAGTACGTGGAGAAGATCCAGCAGGGCTGGCTCGACTTCGACGTCATGGTGGCGACCCCCGACGTCATGGGTAAGGTCGGACCGCTCGGGCGTGTGCTGGGGCCGCGCGGCCTCATGCCGACGCCGAAGGCGGGTACGGTGACCTTCGACGTGGGCAAGGCCGTCTCCGAGATCAAGGCCGGTAAGATCGAGTTCCGCGTCGACAAGACCGGCAACGTCCACGCACCGATCGGGCGCGTTTCGTTCAGCACCGACCAGCTCTCGGACAACCTCGGGGCCTTCATGGACCAGATCGTCCGGGCGCGGCCGGCTGCGGCCAAGGGCGCGTACGTTCGCACGGTGACGGTTTCGAGCACGATGGGCCCGGGCGTGGCCGTCGACCCGAACCTCTACCGCCGGAGCAACTGATGAAGCGCAGCGCGAAGGAGACCTTCGTCGCGGAGTTCCGCGAGCGCCTCGACAAGGCGCCGGTGCTCTACCTGACGGACTTCACCGGGCTCGACGTGAAGTCCATGACGGTCTTGCGGCAGAAGCTCAAAGAGAGCGGGGCCGAGTACCTGGTGGCGAAGAACCGCCTGGTCAACCTGGCCCTTCAGGATACCGAGTTTCCGGACCTCTCCGAGGCCCTCGTGGGGCCGACCGGACTGATCTTCGGCTACGAAGACGCGGTCGGGCCCGCCAAGGCGCTCACGGAGTTCGCGAAGGAACACGGCGATCGCCCGGTCTTCAAGCTGGGTGTGCTCGAGAACAAGGTACTCGAGCCGGCGCAGATCGACCGGCTGGCCAAGCTGCCTCCGAAGGAGCAGCTCCTGGCCGAGCTGGCCGGCGCCATGCAGGCGCCCCTGGCCGCCCTCGCGGGTGCGCTCGAGGCGAAGCTCCAGGAGATGGCCGGCCTCCTGGATGCCTACAAGGCGAAGAAGCAGGAAGCTGGCGAGTAACGCGCTCCGAGAGTTCACCCAACGCCGGCTCGAGGCCGGGATGTAAGGAGGAAAAAGGAAACATGGCGACCAAGCACGAGGAACTGCTCGACACCATCGGCAACATGACGGTTCTCGAACTGTCCGAGTTCGTCGATGCCTTCAAGGAGAAGTTCAACGTCCAGGCGATGGCCGCGCCGATGGCGATGCCCGCCGGTGGCGCTGCGGCGCCCGAGGCGGCGGCCGAGAAGGACGAGTTCGACGTCGTACTCGAGGGCGTCGGCGACAAGAAGATCCAGGTCATCAAGGTGGTGCGCGAGCTCACCGGCCTGGGACTGAAGGAGGCCAAGGAGGCCGT
>CBFGQV010000049.1:0-12137 GCA_965651045.1 uncultured bacterium | reverse complement strand
GCCCGCCGCCTCGGCGACGGCACGATAGTGCGCGACGAGCCCGTCGGCGGTCGGCTTGTTGTAGTAGGGGGTCACGGTGAGCACCCCGTCGGCGCCGGTCTCGGCGGCGGCCCGGGCGAGCGCGGCCACCACGCGCGTGTCGTTGCCGCCGGCGCCCGCCAGCACGGGCACGCGCCCGCCCGCCACCTCGACCGCACGGCGGATCACCGAGGCCTGCTCGTCGGGGGTGAGCGTCGCGCTCTCGCCCGTCGTGCCGCAGGGAACCAGAACGTCGACGCCCTGCTCGATCACCCACTCGACGTGGCGCTCGAAGGCGTCGAAGTCGATCGAGCCGTCGGCAGCCATGGGCGTGACGAGAGCGGGGCCTGTGCCCCGGAAGAGCGATCCGTTCATGGTGGGGGTTCCGTCGTCAGAGTCCGAAGCGGTCGTCGAGGAACGCTTCGAGAGAGAACACCCCACGTCGCCCGCGGATCCACCGGGCCGCCTCGAGCGCGCCGCGCGCGAAGCCCGCGCGGCTCCGGGCCTCGTGCCGGAGCTCGATACGGTCGTCCGGGCCCTCGAGCCCGAGCACGTGCGTGCCCGGAATCTCGCCCGCGCGGCTCACCGAAACCCAGAGCGTGCCCGGGTCCGGGGCGCCCTCGGGCGGGCCTTCGCGCCACGCCGCCTTCCGCGTCATCTGGCGCACGACCTCGTCGGCGAGCGCGCGCGCGGTGCCGGAGGGGTGGTCCACCTTGTGCCGGTGGTGCGCCTCGTGCAGGTGCACGTCGTACGGCTCGAGCGCGTCGACCCGGCGCGCCGCCTCGCGGACCAGCCGCGTGAAGAGCGCGACGCCCAGGCTGAAGTTGGGCGCGTAGACGAGGCCGGTGCCCGCCGCCTCGACCGCGCCGCGCACCGAGGCGAGTTCGTCGTACCACCCGGTCGTGCCGCACACCGCGTCGACGCCGGCCTCGGCCAGCGCCCGGAGATTGTCGGCCGCGGCCCCGGGCACGCTGAACTCGATCGCCACCTGGGCGCCGCGGAGCGCCTCGGAGAGGGCGTCGCCCGAGAGCGAATCCCCCTTCCCGAGGCGGGCCACCACCTCGTGCCCCTGCTCGAGCGCCAGGCGCTCGACCTCGCGCCCCATGCGACCGTACCCGACCAGGGCGAGCTTCATGGCGCCACGCTCCGTTCGTCGATCAGCGCCGTGTGCAGCCGCCGCACCAACTCGGGGGCGTCGTGCTCGGCGACCACCAGGCTGAGGCTCACGTCCGACGCCTGCGAGATGAGCTGCACCGGGGTGTTCGCGACGGCGTCGAAGACGCGCGCGTTCACGCCCGGTTCTTCGAGCAGCCCATGGCCGACGACCGTGATCGTCGCGGCCCCGGTGTGGACCTCGACCTCGGCGAAGCTGCTCAGCTCGTCGGCCACGGCGCCGATCTCGGCGGTGGCGTCGAGGGTGAAGGCGGTCGAGGTGTGCGAGGTCGCGACCAGGTCGACGGGCAGCCGGTGCTTCGCGAGCACCTCGAAGACGCGTGCCAGGAAGCCGTAGGGCATGGCCTGCGGGTGCGAGCGCACCTGGATCAGGGCGATGCCGGGCTTGTACGCGACGGCCGCGATCTCGGGCGGTCCCCAGCGCTCGCGGGCGATCAGCGTGCCGGGCTTCTCGGGGGCGAAGGTGTTTCGAATGCGCACCTGGAGCCCCGAGGCCACGGCGTGCTTCGCGGCGCCCGGGTGCAGCACCTTGGCGCCGAAGTAGGCCAGTTCGACCGCCTCTTCGAAGCCCAGCATGGCGAGAATCCGTGGTGCTTCGACGGCACGGGGATCCCCGGTCAGAATGCCGTCCACGTCGGTCCAGATGTGCACCTCGTCGGCGTCGAGCGCCGCCCCGAGGAGCGTCGCGGTGTAGTCCGAACCGCCGCGGCCGAGGGTGGTCGTGCGGCCGTCGGAGGTCGCGCCGACGAACCCCTGCACGACGGGCACGGTACCGGCGTCGAGCAGCGGCACGAGGCGCTGGGCGGCCCGCTCGCGAATCGCCGGCTCGTCGGGCACCGCGCGCCCGAAGGCCGCGTCCGTGCGCACGACCGAGCGCGCGTCGACCATCTTCGCGTCGCGGCCCGCCTCGCGGATCGCCGCGGCCACCAGCGGAGCCGACAGGTCTTCGCCGGCCGCCCGAATGGTGTCTTCGCGCTCGGGGCGGGGCAGGCCGCCTGTGGCGGGGTGGCGGAGCGTCGCCAGCACCCGGTCGACGTGCTCGGAGCCCACGCCCAGGGCGTCCGCCACCTCGCGGTGCCGCCGCTCGAGCTGTCCGAGCAGCTCGGCGCGTCGGCCGCTCTCGCCCCCCGCGGCCGCGAACGCCACGAGCAGGTCGGTCACGCCGGAGAGCGCCGACACCGTCACGACCACCCGCTCGGGCTCGGCCGCCACGAGCCGGGCGACGTGGGCGATGCGCTCCGCGTCGGCGACGGAGGTGCCGCCGAACTTGTAGACGCGCGTCACAGGTAGCCCCGGGCGGCCGCCAGCTCGGCGTTGAGGAGCGCCGCGCCCGCGGCCCCGCGCACGAGGTTGTGCGACAGCACCAGGAAGCGCGCCGTGTGCACGGGGCAGGGCCGGAGGCGCCCCAGGGTCACCGTCATGCCTCCACCGGCGTCGCGGTCGAGCCGCGGCTGCGGGCGGGCGTCGCCTTCGAGCAGGTCGAGCGGCCGGTCGGGTGCCGAGGGCAGGCCCAGGTCGGCCAGCGGAGACCGGAAGCCCGCGAGGGCCTCGCGGATCGCGTCGAGCCCGGGATCCCCCTCGAGCGCCACCGACACGGCCTCGAGGTGCCCGTGCAGCACCGGCACCCGGGTGCAGGTGGCGCTCAGCGGAAAGTCGGCGTCCAGAATCTTCCGGGGCTCGGCCGCGAGCTTCTCTTCTTCACCCCCGATGAAGGGGATCACGTTGTCGAACAGGTCGCCCGCCGCGGGCCCGGGGCGCCCCGCCCCGGAAATCGCCTGGAAGGTGGTGACGTGCACCGCGCGCAGGCCGAACGCCCGGTGGAGCGGGGCGAGCGCCATCACGAGCCCGGCCGCCGCGCAGTTCGGGTTGGTGACGAGTCCGCCCCAGCCCGGACGGTCGCTCCGCTGCCGGTCGACGAGCGAGAGGTGCTCGGGGTTCACCTCGGGCACGAGCAGGGGCACCGACGGGTCCATGCGGAACGCCGAGGCGTTGCTGACCACCACGTGGCCGGCGCCGGCCAGCCGGGGCTCGACCTCGCGTGCGGCGTCGGCTGGAAGCGCCGACAACACCAGGCGGGCGTCGAAGGGGTCGTCGAGGCCCCGAAGCACGAGGTCGGCGACCCGGTCGGGGAGCGGCACGTCGGGCGAGAGCCGATCGCCGAGGTGCTCGCCGGCCGAGCGATCCGACGCGGCCACCTGGGTGAGTTCGAACCAGGGGTGGTCCGCGAGCAGGGCCACGAGTCGCTCGCCGACCGTGCCTGTGGCGCCGAGCACCGCCGTGGAGATTCGCTTGCCTTCGTGCACCGGGTCCTGGGCCTCGTCAGGGGGTCGCGTGGAATCGAGGTAGGGAAGTATAGCCCACGATCGCGCACCCGTTCCCCCTTGACCAGCGCCTGGCGATCGAACAATATCGAGCAACGTAGTATCGTCGCGCGATATTGTTTCCCCACCTCGAGGCACCGCCGTGTCGGATGACGTTCTACCCCCGGCCGAATTCCGGGTCCTGCTGGCGCTCCTGGACGGCCGGAAGCACGGCCACGGCATCAAGCTCGACGTGCGCGACCGCACCGAAGGCCGGGTCGACATGGGTCCGGGCACGCTCTACGGGGCGATCAAGCGGCTGGTGCGGCGTGGCTGGATCGAAGAGGTGCCCGCGCCCCCCGAGGGCGCCGACGACGACCGGCGCCGCTACTACGCCATCACCCCCGAGGGCCGGGCTGCGGCCGCGCTCGAGGCCCGGCGCATGGAAGAGCTGCTCGGCATCGCGCGCGACAAGGCGCTGAAGCCGGCGACGGGCCGGTAGCCGGCATGTGGCTCTATCGGATCCTGTGGCGCGCCCTGCTGCCCCCGTCGTTCCGTCGGCGGTGGGGCCCGGAGATGCTGGACGAGGCAGGGGCCCAGCTCGACGAGGCCGCGAACGCAGGCGCGAGGGCGCGCGTCCAGGTGCGGCTGGTGGTCGACCTGGTGGGCGCCGCGCTTCGAGAGTGGCACGACGAATGGACCGCGATCAGGGAAGGGGGAACGACGATGACGATGGTTCGCACCTTGCTGCGCGCGCCGGGGTTCACGGCCGCGGCCACCCTCACGCTCGCCGTCGCCGTGGCGGTCAACGCGCTCGCGTACGCGGCGGTAGGGCGCGTTCTGCTGACGCCGCTGCCGTACGAGAACGTCGATCGCCTCGTCGCGGTCTGGACCCAGGAGAACTGGAGTCGCGAGATGATCGACCTCGCGCGCACCGAGCTCGAGGGCACCGAGCGGATCGAGGGCTACGGCGGCGTGGTGCTCACCCTGGCCGAGGGTGGCACGCCGGTGGAACGATTCGGGCTCCAGGTGACGTGGGGCCTTCACGACGTGCTCGGCGTGGCGCCCGCGCTCGGGCGAGGGTTCGCGGAGCGGGACGCGAGCCCCGGGGCGGAGCCGGTCACCATACTCTCGCACGAGCTCTGGCTGGAGCGCTTCGGCGCCGACGCGGGTGTCGTCGGGCGAACGATCGAGCTCGGTTCGGGTGACGTGCCGCGCCGGCGTGTGATCGGCGTGATGCCCGCCGAGCATCGGTCGATCGGCGGGCCGAGTGTGAGCGCTTGGGTCCCCGTCGAGATGGACCCGTCGGCTTCCACGTACGGCAATTCGTACTTCATGAGCGCGGTGGCGAGGCTGGCGAGTGGCAAGGAGCTCGACGGTTTCCAGGCCGAGGTCCGGCGTTGGGCCGCTTCGGTCCAGGAACGACATGCCGGCTGGTTCACGCCCGAGCAGGCGGCCCTGGCCGACGCCAAGCTGCTCACGGACGCGCTGGTCGCGGGGCAACGCACCCCCGTGCTGCTCGCCCTGGGCGGCGTTCTGCTGCTCTTGTTGGTCGCCTGCGCGAACGTGGCCAACCTGACGCTGGCGCGGAGCCTTGCTCGCGAGCGCGAGCTCTCGGTGCGCGCGGCGCTCGGCGCGGGGCGCGGCCGGGTGGTGCGGCTCGTGCTCGGTGAGACGGCGCTGCTCGGCGCACTCGGCGCCGGCACGGGGCTGGCGCTCGCGCTCGGCCTGCGCGCCCTGCTGGAACGCTACGCCGCCCGCGCGCTACCGCCCGAGGGGCTGCCGCTCACGCCGGGCCCGCTCGTCGCCACGCTGGTCGTCGCCGTGGGGGCCGGGCTGCTGGCGGGATCGGTGCCGGCCCTGCTGGCGGCCGGGGGCGATCCGGCGCGTGCGATGAACGGCGCCCGCGGATCGGTCGGGAGCCGGGGCACGTCGCGCCTGCAGGGTGCTCTGGTCACCGTGCAGCTCGCGCTCGCCACCGCCCTGGTGGCGTCGGCGGCGTTGCTCGGGAAGAGCCTGGCCTCGCTCGCCGCCGTCGATCCGGGTTTCGAGGCGGCCGGGGCCGTCACGTTTCGGCTGACCGCCCCGCCGGCCTACTACCCGAACGACGCCGACGTCGTGCGCTACTTCCAGGAGGTGCGGTCGGCCCTCGAGGCCGTGCCGGGCGTCGAGCGCGCCGGGTTCGTGTCGCGATTGCCGCTCGGCGGCGGCACGAGCCGCATCACCGTGTACCCGGAGGGGTTGGAGGTACCGGAGGGGCAGCGTCCGCCGCAGGTGGAGCATCGGCTGGTCACTCCCGGCTTCTTCGACGCGATCGGCGCGACGCTGCGTTCGGGCGAGGCGATCGGCCTCGAGCACGATCAGGAGGGAGAGGTCGTGACGGGGGTCGTGAACCGCGCCGCTGCCGAGCGTTTCTGGCCGGGCGAGAACGCGGTGGGCAAACACTTCATGCGGTCGGGCGCCCCCTGGCTAAGGGTCGTGGGCGTGGTCGAGGACCTGCGTGAAACCTCGCTCGATGGGCCGGTGGGTCCGGCCCTCTACATCGTGCACCGGGACTGGCCCTGGCGAACGATGAGCGCCGTCGTGCGCACGCGCGTCGAAGCGGACGTGCGTGCGCTGGAGGCTGCCGTCTGGTCGGTCAGCGCGGTCGTGCCGGTGAGCGGTGCGCGGCCGCTCGATCGGCTCGTGGCGGGGGCTGCCGAGCGGGTCCGGCTGCTCGCCTTCCTGGCGGCTACGCTCGGCACGGTGGCTCTTACGCTCGGCGTGCTCGGCGTCTACGGCGTGGTCTCGCACCAGGCCGCTCGGCGCCGGCGCGAGTACGGGGTGCGGGCCGCCCTGGGCGCCGGCGCCCAGGCGCTCCAGGGTCGCGAGCTCCTGCGCGCCGGGCGCATGGTGGCCACGGGAGTAGCGGTGGGGCTTCCGGGCGCATGGCTCGTCGGCCGCAGCCTGCAGTCGTTGCTCCACGGCGTGTCTCCGCAGAGTCCGTCCGTGCTCGTGCCCGTGGTGCTCGTTCTGGCAGCGGTCGCGCTCGCGGCCGCGTGGGTTCCGGTGCGTCGCGCGACGCGGGTGGACCCCGTGGTGGTGCTGCGCTCGGAGTAGCGAGCCGGCTCTGCAAAGCTGGCAGTCCGCGCATGCCGGAGGGGCAGCCGTGATGATTCCTAACCCGTTGAGGCCGTTCAAGTTGGCAGAGTCGCCCGGCCTCCTGCATGGCACGTCGGTTGCACCGCCTGTGGGGCGACTCCGGAGGCACCGTGAGCGGTCGCTTCCGAGGTGTTCGAGTCCACACTCAACCAGGCACTGCAGGACACAGGAGGACACCATGGCCATCACTCGCTTTTCGTACCGGAACCCCTGGCGGGAGCTGGACACCCTCTCCAACCGCCTGGGCCAGATGTTCGCCGACGAGGGCTTCCCGATGCCGTCCAACGGCGGAAACTGGATGCCCGCCGTCAACGTCGAGGAGACCTCCGACAAGCTCGTGCTGACCGCGGAGCTTCCCGGCCTGAAGCGCGAAGACGTCGAGCTCGAGGTCGAGAACAACATTCTGACGATCCGCGGTGAGAAGTCCGACGAGCGTCAGGAGGGCGACGAGAGCAAGCGCTACCACGTCTGGGAGCGCCGCTACGGCAGCTTCCAGCGCTCGTTCACGCTGCCGCGCACCGTCCGGGCCGACGAGATCTCGGCCGAGTTCAAGGACGGCATTCTGCACGTGAGCATGCCCAAGGCCCCCGAGGCCAAGAGCCGCCGCATCGAGATCGGCGCGGGCCACGAAGTGCAGGGCTGACGGGTCACGCGGCGTGAGCCGCCCCTACGAGGCGGGCCCCGGAGAGCGTGCGCTCATCGGGGCCCGTTCTCGTAGCTGCCGACCACCTGCCGCAGCGCTTCGAGCATCGCCCCGGAGTTGGCCCCGAGCACCGAGCCCGTCGCCAGCAACCACTCGCCCGCTGCCTCGACCCGGCCGAGTACGCCCCCGGCCTCGGCCACGATCACGGCGCCCGCGGCGAAATCCCAGGGCTGCAGGAACAACTCCCAGAACGCGTCGAAGCGGCCCTCGGCGAGCCAGCACAGGTCGAGCGCCGCCGAGCCCCCACGGCGTGCCCCCCCGCTCGCGCCCAGCACCCGCACGAGCTGGCGCGCGTAGACGTCCCGCTGCTCGGGACTCTTGAACGGAAAGCCCGTGCCGACGAGCGCGTCGCGCAACCGCGTGGTGCCCGAGACCCGCACCCGCCGCCCGTTCTTCCACGCCCCGCCGCCGGCCCGCGCCCACCAGAACTCGCCGGTCGGCGCGCACGCCACCGCCCCGACCACCGGCCGCCCCTCGACCGCGAGTCCAACCGAGGCGGCGTAGCCCGGCACGCCGTGCAAGAAGTTGGTGGTTCCGTCGAGCGGGTCGACGACCCAGCAGGGTCGCCCGCCCGCCGGCACCTCGCTGCCCCGGTCGTCTTCTTCGGCGAGCACGTCGTGGTCGGGGTGCCGGTCGCCGATCACGGCGAGCGCGGCCGCCTGCGCCTCTTCGTCGACGTGCGAGACGAAGTCAGCGAGCGCTTCGGCCCCACCCGCCGGCCCGGACTTCCGGCGCGCGCCCGCGACCCCCACGCGCCCTGCCCAGCGGGCATGCACCGCCGCCGCGGCCAGGGCCGCGAGACGGGCGGTCTCCAGCCAGAGGTCGAGATCACGCTCGGTGGGCGGGGGCACGGCCGGGACTCCAGGCGGGAAGGGCGGGGTGGTCAGGGCGACGAACCGGGCTAAGTTACTGATCTCGCGGCGCGGGGTGTACGCCCTCCGCCCGGAAATCCCCCGGAACCCTGTACGTTCTCATCATGACCGAGCGCCAGACGCCCACCCGTCGCAAGCGGGTCTTCAGCGGCATGCAGCCCAGCGGCGAGGCCCATCTGGGCAACTACCTCGGGGCGCTCCGCCGTTGGGTCGAGATGCAGGACGAGCACGACTGTCTCTTCTGCATCGTCGACGACCACGCGATCACGGCCGGCACCGACCCCGCCGATATGCCCGCGAACGTCTTCGATCTGGCGGTCAGCTACCTCGCCGTCGGGCTCGACCCCGAGCGCTCGATCATCTTCGTCCAGTCCGACGTGCCCGAGCATACCGAGCTCGCGTGGCTCTTCAATGCCGTCACGCCCGTCGGCGACCTCGAGCGCATGACGCAGTACAAGGACAAGGCTCAGCGCTTCGAATCGGTGCCGGCGGGCATTCTGAACTACCCGATCCTGCAGGCGGCGGACATTCTGCTCTACCGCGCCGACGCGGTGCCGGTGGGCGAGGACCAGCGACAGCATCTCGAGCTCACGCGCGACATCGCGCGCAAGTGGAACGCGGCCTACGGCGAATTCTTTCCCGAGCCCGATGCGCTGATCTCCGAGGCGGGGCGCATTCTGGGCCTCGACGGCCAGGCGAAGATGAGCAAGTCGCTCGGCAACACCGTGGGCATTCTGGCCGAGCCCGACGAGATCTGGGCGAAGGTCCGCACGGCGATGACCGACCCGCAGCGTGTACGCCGTACCGACCCCGGGCGCCCGGAGATGTGCAACGTCTTCACGCTGCACAAGCACTTCACCGACGCCGACACGGTGGCGCGCATCGACCGCGAGTGCCGCACCGCCGAGATCGGCTGCGTCGAGTGCAAGCGCATACTCGCCGACAGCATCGCCGAACACTTCGCGCCCATGCGCGAGCGGGCGGCGCACTACCGGGCCCACCCCGACGAGGTGCGGAAGGTGCTCGAGCAGGGGGCCGAGCGCGCCGGCGCGATCGCGCGCGAGACCATGGCCCACGTGCGCCGGAGCATGGGGCTTCGGTGGCGCGACGCGCTGGAGGCACGCCAGGCGTGAGCTTCCAGGCCCTCGCCGAATTGGCGCCCTGGCTGCGCCTCGACTTGCTGGCGCGCCTCGCGTTGGCGACGCTCCTCGGTGGGCTCATCGGCTGGGACCGCGAGGCGCACGGCAAGCCTGCGGGGCTTCGCACGAACATTCTGATCTGCGTGGGCGCGGCGCTGCTCGCCGACGTCTCGATCCGGTTCGGGGGATTGTCGGGCAGCGAGCTCAACCGCCCCGACCCGGCGCGGCTCGCGGCGCAGATCGTTTCGGGCATCGGGTTCCTGGGCGCAGGTACGATCATCCAGGCGCGGGGCTCGGTCACCGGCCTCACCACGGCGGCGACCCTCTGGGTGGTGGCGGCGATCGGCATCGCGGTCGGCGGCGGGTTCTTCGTCGAGGCGATCGGGGCGACGGCGCTCGTGCTGCTGGTGCTGCTCCCGCTCGGACGACTCGAACACCACCTGGCTCTCGCCCGGCGGCACCGGACCATCAAGATCGAGATGGCGCGCGACGCCGAGGGGGTCGACGCGCTGATCAAGATGCTCGAAGGCATCGACCTCCGGGTGCACCTGCGTGCGCTCGAACTGGCCGACGATCGCGTCAACGTCACCCTCGATCTGGTGGGCCGCGCCGACGCCATGGCGAGGGCGCGCGACGTGTTGTTGGAGCGGCCCAAGGTGCGGGGCCTGCGCTTCGACTGACGCGGCGCCCGATCCGGGATTCGTTTCGCCCCGCCGCCCGACGGGCTAGTATTGAAGCACAGGCAGCAACGGTTCCCCGACGACGCCCCGCACCTCCGCGCCAGAGAGCCACGCATGGTCGAGATCTTCAAGGCCGCCATCGAACGCGGCGCCAGCGACATTCACATCAAGGCCGGCGACCTGGTCCGCGCCCGCATTCTGGGCCAGCTCGTGCCGATCACCCAGCAAAAGGTGTCGGCCGAGCAGGTGAAGCAGCTCGCGGCCCGCCTCGTGCCGCACGAAGAGGACCGCGACAACCTCGACGCGGTGCTGGACTACGACTTCTCGTGGGGGCTCACGGGCCTCGGCCGCTTCCGCGTGAACATTCTCCGGCAGCGCGGCTCGTTCATGATCGTGATGCGCATCATTCCGATCGAGATTCCGAACTTCGAAGACCTGCGGCTGCCCGGGGTGCTCGAAGAGATCTCCGACTACGAGCGCGGGCTGATTCTGGTCACCGGCGTCACGGGTTCGGGCAAGAGCTCGACCCAGGCCGCGATGATCAACTGGATCAACCAGCGCAAGCCCGTGCATATCGTCACGCTCGAGAATCCGATCGAGTTCCTGCACCGCGACATCAAGGGCTCGGTCACGCAGCGCGACATCGGCACCGACACGGCGACCTTCATGGAGGGGCTCCGGGCGGCGCTCCGGCAGGACCCCGACGTCATTCTGATCGGTGAGATGCGCGACAAGGAGACCATCGACACCGCGCTCAAGGCGGCCGAGACGGGCCACCTCGTCATCTCGACCGTGCACACCAAGAACGCCGTGCAGACCATCTCGCGGCTCATCGCCGTCTTCGAACCCGGCGAGCAGGAGATGATCCGGGTGCGTCTCGCCGACGCCTTGCAGGCGGTCATCAGCCAGCGGCTGATCCCCACGAAAGACGGCAAGGGGCGGGTGCCCGCGTGCGAGATCATGCGCGTGACGTCGACGATTCGCGACTGCATTCGCGACTCGCAGCGCATGGAAGAGATCTACGACCTCATCGAAGAGGGGCGTTCGCAATACGGCTCGCAGACCTTCGACCAGCACCTGATGGACCTCGTGAAGAACGGGCTCGTCGACTTCAAGGTCGCCAAGGCCGCGTCGAACAAGCCGGCCGATTTCGATCTCAAGATGAACACCCTGGCCGATCGCGACACGCCCGGCACGGGAGAGATGACGAGCCGCACCGAAGAAATGCACCGTTTCCTGCAGGGCTGAGCCGAGCGACGTCATGGACCTGAGCGGCGTACATGTTCCGGCGGTCACCCCCTTCGAGGGGGTCACCGGAGAGGTTGATCTCGACGCATTCCGGGGCAACCTGCGTGCCTGGCTCACGCACGGCGTGGCGGGCATCGTGGTCGGTGGCTCGACCGGCGAGGCCGTGCTCCTCGACGAAGACGAGCGCCGGGCGCTCTGGAGCGCCGCGAACGACGAGATCGGGGGGCGCGCCCTTCTGATCGCCGGCACCGGCGCCGAATCGACCCGCGCGACGGTGCGGCTCTGCCGCTCGGCCGCCGACTGCGGGGCCGGCGCCGTGCTCGTGCAGCCGCCCGCGTTCTACAAGGGCGCGATGACCTCCGAGACGCTGGCCGTGCACTACCGGGCGGTGGCCGACGCCTCGCCGGTGCCCGTCATCGTCTACCAGGTGCCGCTCCGGTTGAGCACCCTCGACCTCGCGACGGGGCTGGTGGCCGAGCTCGCGCGGCACCCGAACATCGTCGGCATCAAGGACTCGCGCGGGCAGCTCGAGCTCGTGGCCGATCTCGTCGACGCCACGCGCGACCACGATTTCCAGGTGCTCGTGGGCAGCGGCGCGCTGGTCTACGGCTCGCTTGAGGCGGGCGCGGTGGGGGGGATTCTCGGGGTCGCCAATCTCGCGCCGGCCGAGACCGTGGCGCTGGTCGACGCGTGGCAGCGGGGGCGGGCCGCCGAGGCTGGTCGCCTGCAGGAGCGGGTGGGCCCGCTGCACCAGACGGTCGTTGGGGGCATGGGCGTATCGGGGGTCAAGCACGCGCTCGACCTGCTGGGGCTTCGCGGGGGCGACCCCCGGCCGCCGCTCCGCCCGCTCGCGGCTGCGCGCC
>CBFGQV010000048.1:0-12498 GCA_965651045.1 uncultured bacterium | reverse complement strand
AGTGCGGCGACCTCGCCCCGGAACGCGGTCAGGTGCTCCTGGAAGCGACGCAGGCGCTCGAGCCGGTCGCGGAGCAGTCCGGCGTACTCGAAGTCGAGCCGCCCCGCCGCCTCGTCCATCTGGTGCCGGAGCCGGCGGAGCGGCCCTCCGCCGCGACCCTCGAGAAAGCGCATGGCTTCGCGCACGCGGTCCTGATAGGCGCGGGCGTCGATGCGGCCACAACAGGGCGCGAGGCAGGAGCCGAGATCGGCGCGCAGACAGCGGGGCGGCCGCGCGCTTCCGAAGATCTCGAGCTGGTCGGCGAAGAAGATCGGCGTCGCGGCCGGGCAGTCGCGAAGCCCGAGCACCTGGGCGAGGTCGCGGATCGTGTTCGCGACGTGACCCACCTTCGGAAAGGGGCCGTAGTACAGCGCTCCGTCGTCGGCCACCCGGGTCACGGGCAGAAGGCGCGGCGCCGGCTCACGCGTGATCTTCACGAAGGCGTAGGCGCGCTTCCGCTTGTGCTGCACGTTGTACTTCGGGCGATGCTGCTGAATGAGGCGCATCTCGCGCACGAGCGCCCCGAACTCGTCGGGCACGTACTCCCACTCGACACGCCGCGTCTCGCGCATGAGCTCGCCCGCCTTGTCGCCGGGCGGTGCGCGGAAGTACGAGAGCAGCCGGGTGCGCACGCGAATCGACTTGCCGACGTAGAGCATGCGGTTCTCGTCGCCGTACATGCGGTAGACGCCGGGTCGGTTCTCGGCACCTGTGCGCACACGGGCCCGGAGCGATGCGAGGAGTGCGTTCACGGTTCGACGATATTCGCGTTTTGTTCGGGTCGGGCGTAGTATAGTCGGCACGGTCCCGCATCGCCATGGATCGGCCCCCGGCCCCCACCTATTCTGCGACATGAGCCACGATCAGTACCGCATCGTCCGTGACCCGCTCTGGGACACGATCCGGGTGCACCCCACGGCGATGCGCATCGTCGACACGGCGTCGTTCCAGCGCCTGCGCTACATACGCCAGCTCGGCTTCGCCCACCTGGTCTATCCCGGCGCGACGCACACGCGCTTCGACCACGCGCTCGGCGTCTACCACCTCGCCACGACCGCGCTCCGGCTCCTGCGCGAGCGGGGGGGCGTGCCGCCCGAGGCCTGGGAAGGCGAAGAGCTGATCCCCTATGCCGCGCTTCTTCACGACATCGGGCACTACGCCTACTCGCACGCGCTCGAAGAGCTCGAGGCGGACCGCGTACCGGCCGACCACGAGGCCGTCAGCCGGCAGTTCTTCGAGACTCCCGAACTGCGCGATGCGCTGGCGTCGCTCGGCCTCGGCTCCGCCGACCGCATACACCAGTTGATTCTCGGCGAGAGCGAGGTGCCCCTGCGCGGGCTCGTGAGCGGCAGCCTCGACCTCGACAAGATGGAGTACCTGCGGCGAGATGCGCGCTTCTGCGGCGTGCCCTACGGCGAGGTCGACGTCGACAGGCTGCTCCAGGGGCTCGCGCTCCTCGCCGATCCGGAGACCGGGCGGTACGAGGTTGGTGTGCACGAGAAGGCGATCGCGGCCCTCGAGTCGCTCCTCTTCGCCAAGTACCAGATGTTCAGGAACGTGTACTGGCACCACGGCGTCCGCGCGGCGACCGCGCTCTACAAGCGCATCGTGGAAGAGGCGGTGCGCGGGGGCATTCTCGACCCGGCCGAGCTCGTGGGCCCGACCGACGAAGAGCTCCTGTACGAGATCTCGCGGCGGGCGCTCGACGACGATTCGGAGGTCGCCGAGCGGCTGGCCACGCGGTGGATTCCGGCGCTACGGCAGCGCAGGCTGCCCAAGCGGGCGCTCGAACTCCATGCGGCGGACCTCGAGGGGCGCCGGGTCGAGGACTGGGCCGTCGGTGACTCGCCCTGGAAGCGCGCCGTGGAAGACGAGCTGGCCGCCGAGCTGGGCCTCGAACCCGGCGAGGTCATGATCGACTTCCCGGCGAAACCCGCCATGTTCCAGCTCGATCTGCTGTTGCAGCGGCGGGACGGTCACGTCGAGCGTCTCGGGGCCGGGGGATTGCCGGGCGTGCTCGACCTGCCCCGGGTGGCGCAGGAGCTCTACCGGAGCGCGCGCGCTCTCCGGGTGTTCACCTTCGAGCGACGGGAGCTGTCCGCCGACGAGGTGCTGGCGCGCATCACCCAGCCCGCCGAGTGAGGCGTGAGGTGGCCGTCTCAGGTCGCGTCGACCCGCAGGACCACGACCGTGATGTTGTCGCTGCCGCCCCGTTCGTTGGCGGCCGCGACCAGCGCCGCGGCGACGTCGTTCGGCTCGTCGTCACGCGCCAGGAATGCCTTCAGGTCGTCGTCGGCCAGATGCGCCGTGAGGCCGTCGGTGCAGAGCAGATACCGGTCCCCCGCGCGGGCCGCGAGCGTACGGTGCTGGGGCGCGAGCGTCGCGGGTGTGCCGCCCAGAACGCGCGTCAGCACGTGGGCCATCGGGTGGACGCGGGCGACCGAGGCGTCCAGCGCACCCGCGTCGACCTGCTCCTGGACCCAGGTGTGGTCACGCGAAAGCCTCGTGAGGGTGTCGCCGCGCAGGAGGTACGCGCGGGAGTCGCCCACGTGGACCAGGTCGCCCTCGCCCGTCTCGGGTGCGAAATGGAGCGCCGTCAGGGTCGTACCCATGCCTGTGCGTGCCGGGTCGCGGCGGCCCTCGGCCAGAAGCGCCGCGTGGGCGCGCTCGACCGATTCCACCATTCGGACGCCCCACGCTCCGGGCGAACGTTTCTCGGGTCGGGCACCGTCCATCCGGCCCAGGAACGAGCGAATCGCCAGGCGACTCGCTTCGGCACCCGCGGGGTGCCCGCCCATGCCGTCCGCGACGACGGCGAGGCCGCGCTCGGGCTGAATGTGGAAGGCGTCCTCGTTGCGGAAACGCACCTGTCCGCGGTCGGAGCGGCCGGCCATCTGGAGGGAGAGGGGCATGGCAAGGAGGAGGAGTGCAGGGGTCGTTGGAAGGTAGCGGCCGCAGGGTGCGGCGGCCACACGGAACCCGCGTCTCGGCGGGGGTTAGCACGGGGCGAGTCGGCGTTCACGTTCCGTGTCGTCTCTCCCCGACACCGTGGCCGACCGGGGCTCGGTCTCGTAGGGGTTCCCCGCGGGGAACCCTGCGTTCGCGAGTGGGTTACTGTGTTCCATCATCATTGACACGGTTCGGGGCCTTCTTCATCTTGAACGGCTCTGGATTCTACAGAGATCCCATGACTCGTGGCTTCGCGCGTGCGCGGGCTCGATTCCGGATCTGGTTCGCAAGGAGATAGATGCGATGGCCGCAACTGCCACGAAGGGTCGTCGGAAGCGGAAGGGAGGACGCAACCCCCTCACCGGGTTCGATGCCAGCGTCGAGGAGCAGACCGCCCTCGATCAGTATTTGCGCGATGTGAGCCGCCACGAGCTCATCACCCCCGATCGGGAGAAGGAGCTCGGCGCGCTTGCGCAGGCGGGTGACGAAGAGGCGGTGCAGGAGTTGGCGCGCGCCAACCTGCGGTTCGTCATCAGCGTGGCCAAGAAGTACCAGAACCGCGGGGTGTCGCTGACGGACCTCATCCAGGAGGGCAACGTCGGCCTCGTCACGGCGGCCCGGAAGTTCGATCCCGAGCAGGGCGTGAAGTTCATTTCCTACGCCGTGTGGTGGATTCGGCAGGCCATTCTCGCGGCGCTCGCGAACCATGGCCGTTCGGTCCGCGTGCCCCTCAACCGGGCCAGCGACCTCGCGCGCATCTTCCGTGAGAAGGAGCGCCTCAAGCAGGAGCTCGGCCGTGAGCCCAGCTCCGAGGAACTCGCCGCTGCGACCGACCTGACCCCCGAGCTCGTCGAGTCTCTTCAGACGCTCAACGCTGCGGAGATCCGCCTCGATGCGCCCATCGGCGACAGCGAGGACTCGCAGCTCGTCGAGCGCTTCATCACCGAAGAGGCCGCGGAGCCGGAGATCGAGGTCGAGAGCCGCCTTCTCACCGAGGCGGTCACCGAGGCGCTGTCCACCCTGGACGCGCGTGACGCCAAGGTGCTGCGGCTTTACTTCGGGCTCGAGGGCGAGCGCGAGCACACGCTGGAGGAGATCGGCAACATGCTCGGCGTCACCCGCGAGCGCATTCGCCAGCTTCGGGACCGCGCGCTCCGACGTCTCCGTGAGGGCGACAAGGGACTCGCGCTGGAGTCGTTTGCCGCGTGATCTTCGCGGTGGCGATCGATGCTACCCCTTCCGTGCCCCCCGGACGCTTCGTCCTCCGGGGGGCACGGTTGCATTCGGGCCGGGAGTGCGCGTGAGCGTCGGGTGAAGGGTGTCGTGCATGCCTCGACCGGCGGGCGCTACGATGTGGTGCTCGAGACCGGCGAGCGGGTCGAGGCCTCGCTTCGAGGCCGCCTGAAGCGACAGGCACGAACCGGTGACCGCGTGGTGGTGGGTGACGTGGTTCAGGTGGAGCGGGGCGACGACGCCGGCGTCACGATCGAGCATGTCGAGCCTCGCCACAGCCAGGTCGTGCGCCGGTCCGGCCCCGGACGGCACGCCAAGGTTGTCGCCGCCAACGTCGACCGGGTGCTCGTGGTGGTGTCGGCCGCCGATCCGGTCACACGACCCGAGGTGATCGATCGCCTTCTCGTGCTCGCCGAGGCCGACCACCTCGAGGCATGCCTGGTCGTGAACAAGATCGACCTGCCCGGCGCCGAGGCCGTGGTGGAGCGGCTTCGGCGCATGTACGAACCGCTCGGGTACCCGGTGCTCGCGCTCAGCGCCTCGACCGGGCAGGGACTCCAGGCGCTCCGGCAGACCCTGTCGCGCGGCACGTCCGTGCTGGTGGGCCCCTCCGGCGTCGGCAAGTCGAGCCTGCTGAACGCGCTCGAGCCCGGGCTGACCCTTCGCACGGGCGCCGTGTCGGAACGCGACGGTCGTGGTCGTCACACCACCGTGTCGGCGCGTCTGCTTCCCGTCGCCGCCGGCGGCCTGGTGGCGGACACGCCGGGCTTCGCCGAAGCGGGCGTGTGGGGGGTGGAATCCGCCGAACTCGACCGGTGCTTTCCGGAGTTCGACGAGGCGCGCCACGCCTGCCGCTTCCGCGGGTGCTCGCACCTCACCGAACCGGGGTGCGCGGTGCTCGAAGCGACGCGCGGCGGAACGATCGACCCGTCGCGGTACCAGAGCTATCGGGCGATTCGCGAAGAGCTGCTGGCGCTCGAGACCGACCGCCCCGACCGGCGCTGAGCGCGGTCAGGCCGGGGCCGCGCGGTCCGCGCCCCGAAGCGGCGTCACGCGCAGCGCACCGGTGATCGGATCGGGGGTGACGGACACCGGCCAGCGATAGACGCGCTCCAGTACGTCGTGTCGGAACACCTCGTCGGCCGCTCCCTCGGCGGCGACCCGGCCCTGGTCGAGCAACAGCAGTCGGTCGGCGAAGCGCGCGGCCAGCTCGAGGTGGTGCGTGACGAGCAGCACGGTGATGCCCTCGTCGGCCGACGCCCGCAGCAGCTCCAGAATGGTCATCTCGTGCCGCACGTCGAGCGACGCGGTGGGTTCGTCGAGCACGAGCGCGCGGGGTTGCTGCGCGAGCGCCCGGGCGATTCGCATGCGCTGGAGCTCGCCGCCCGAGAGGGTGTCGACGGGTCGGTGTGCGAGGTGGGCCACGTCGCACCGTTCGAGTGCGCGCTCCACGGCGTCCCGATCGACCGCGCGCTCGGCCTGCAGCGGACCGAGGTGGGGGTAGCGCCCCATGGCGACCAATTCCCGGCCGGTGAGCGGAAAGGGCATGGGCTCGGACTGGGCGACGGCGCCGACCTGGCGCGCGAGCTCGCGGCGGGGCCAACTGCGCGCGGCGCGCCCGTCGAGCAACGCTTCGCCGCCGTCGATGCCGACCACCCCGAGCAACGCCTTCATGAGCGTGGACTTGCCCGACCCGTTGGGGCCGAGCACCGCGTAGAGCCGGCCGGACTCGGCGCGCATGTCCACGCCGTCGAGCGCCGGGCGCTCGCCGTTCGCGTACCGGACGCGGAGCCCGCGCGTCTCGAACCTCATGCCATGCTCCGGCGCAGCAGCACCAGGAACACCGGCACGCCCACGAAGGCTGTGACCACGCCGATCGGCACCTCGGTGGGCGCCAGAACGAGTCGCGCGACCGTGTCGGCCAGCGTCAGGAAGGCCGCGCCCGCGAGGAACGAGAGCGGCATGAGCACCCGGTGGTCGGAGCCCACGACCAGCCGAAGTGCGTGCGGCACGATGAGCCCGACGAACCCGATCACACCCGCGACCGCGACACCGGCCGCGGTGATGAGCGAGGCCACCCCGAACGCGACGCGCTTCACCCCTTCGACATCGGCGCCGAGGTAGTGGGCCGTCTCTTCTCCGACCGAAAGAAGGTTCAGGGGGCGGCCGAGCGCGATCAGGACGAGCGAGGCGGGCACCGTGTAGACCGCGGCGACGAACACGTCGCGCCACCCGGCGCTCGCGACGCTTCCCATCATCCAGAGCACGGCGCTCCGGACCGTGGGCGCGTCGGTGACCGAAAGCACGAACGCGATCACCGCCGAAAAGAAGGCCCCCACGACCACGCCGGCGAGGAGCAGAACGCGCACGTCGAGCGCCCGGCCCGAAGCCGACGCCACCCTGAAGACGAGGACGATCGCCACCAGCGCGCCGGCGAACGCGGCGGCCGGCAGGACCCCCGACCCGGCGGCCGCCAGGCCCAGCGCGAGCACGATCACCGCGCCTGCGGCCGCACCGCCGGAAATGCCCAGAATGTAGGGCTCCGCCAGCGGGTTCCGGAGCAGCGCCTGAAAGGTCGCACCCGCCAACGCGAGCCCGCCGCCGACCAGCGCGGCCAGCACCGCCCGGGGCAGGCGGTGGTGGAGCACGATCCAGCGCTCTTCGGGCGAGCCGCCCCCGCCGAACAACACCTCGAGCACCCGGCCGAGCGGAATCGAGACCGGTCCGAGCGCCGCCGCCAGCGCGATCGCCGCCACCAGAAGCGCCGCGACCGCGGCGGTCGCCGGAGCGCGTCCGGGGCTCATCGGCCGGCGGGCCGGTGAAGCGCCTCGGCCACCGCACGGGCCGCAACGCCGAGGTCCCAGCCGGGCTGCTCCACCGCCGCGGGCAGCGTGACCACACGCGCCGACCCGACCAGCTCGGGATCGAGCGCGGTGCCCGGCCCGAGCAGGATCACCTCGGGGGCGCGCGCCCGGAACGTCTCGGGGCTCACTCCCCCGTAGCGGAGCTCGAGGTCGGCGAAGACGTTCTCGCCGCCGGCGATGGTGATGAGTTCGTCGAGGAAGGTCTCGGCGCCCGCGACCCAGGGGGGATCTCCGCCCAGGACGTAGGCGGCACGGACCGCCGGGCGGGCCGCGACCTCTTCGCGAATCGCGGCGAGCTCGGCATCGATGGCGGCGACGAGCGAGTCCGCGCGTGCTTCGCGCCCGAGGATCCTGCCCAGGCGCCCCAGGATCTCGCGCACGTCGTCGATTCGGTCCGTGCGCACGCCGAGATGCGCGACCCCGAGTTGGTCCAGCCGGGCCGGCGTGTTCGTGTCGGTGATCCCCTCGAAGCGGATCACGAGGTCCGGTCTGAGCGAGACCAGGCGTTCGAGGCTCGGATCGAGACCGCCGCCGACCGACGGCAGGCTGTCCAGGGCCGGCCCGTCGTCGTAGTCGGTGCGCCCGACGAGCCTCTGGCCCTCGCCGAGCGCCACGATCATGTCGGTGACCGCCGGCACGAGCGAGACGATGCGACGGGGCGCGGCGGTGTCCGCGCGGGCGTCGGCCGGCGGACCGGGCGCGGGGCCGCAGCCGCCGATCAGTACGGCGAGCGCGAACGCAGGCCCTGCTCGGAGCCGCGGTCTCGGCATGCCCGGGGCTACGGGGCGCCGGGGGTACCCGCGACGCAGGACTCTTCGAAGACCCGCTCCCACCGCTCGCCGCGGCGATCGAGCGCCACCACCCACCGGGTGTCGACGCCAAGCAGCTCGAGCAGGATCTCGGGCGAGCCGTCGCCGTCCCAGTCGGCGCTCTCGAAATAGCGCGGCGCGCCCTTGCCGTCCTGCTCCACCTCGCGGTACCAGTCCCACTCGAGCGCGTGGCCCGCCTCGGAGCTCCGCCCCAGCACGAAGAGGCTGTAGGCGACGGCTGGGCTCGCCGACGGCTCGACCGCGAGGCGATCGCGGAAGAGGAAGGTGGCCGCGACCCCGGTGCCTTCGCCCTCGGCGAGCGGAATGCGGTGCAGCTCGGCCCGCGCGGCCGTGAGGTTGTCCGGCCAGTAGGCCTCTTCGCGCATGATCACGCGGCTGGCCAGATTGAGCGAGGCGTCGCCCTCGAGGCTTCCCGGCTGGTCGGGCACGTAGCCGCCGTGGGCGGTCGCGGCCGTCGGGGTACGGGCACGTTCGAGCGCCAGGAAACGGGTGTGGCTCGACGCCGCCTGGGTGAGCTCTGCGAGGCCCGAGACGGCGAGGCTCGCGCGGCAGGGCTCGGAGGTCACCGCGTACTCGTCGGCCACGAGCGTGCCGACGCGCGCGCCGCCCGCGAGGAGCGTGAACTCCGATCCGGGGCCGAGCCGGGTCGCGGCGAGGTGCTCGAGAAAGCCTTCGTTCTCTTCTTCGAGCAACAGCGGCAGGAGCGTGTCACCCCTGAGTTCGGCGACCGGCCGGAGCGTCACGCGCGCGCCCGAGCGCGAACCCAGGAAGAGGATCGGTCCTTCGGGGAGCGGCGGGAGCGGGGCGGCCTCCGGGTCGGCCGCGACCGTGGTGTCTTCCGGAGCGCGCTCGACCGGAGGTGGCGGCTGGAGACGGACCTCGGCGCCCCCCCATTCCACGTTGTCGCAGCCTGCGAGGGCGACTATGATCCCCCACGCCGTCAAGCGGCGAAACGCCTTCGATGCCACGGTTGCCGGTACCTTCGCGTTCAGTGGGGTGGGCGGGCTTGCGAGTCCGGCCTGCGCCGGGCCTGAAAGCTAGCCGAGGGCCGGGTCCCGTGCAAAGCCGACTGCCACTTCCGAACCAAGCATGCCTCTCGACGACTCGCTCCTGCGCGCGGTTCTCGGCCGGTTCGCCACCGGCGTGACCGTGGTGACGGCTCGCGACGACGAGGGACGGGCGTTGGGCCTGACGGTGAACGCGTTTCTCTCGGTGTCGCTCGACCCGCCGCTCGTCCTGGTCTCGCTTTCGGCGGCGTCCGCCACGAGGGCGGCGATTCTCGAGACCGGGGCCTTCGCCGTGAATGTGCTGGCCGAGGACGACGAGGCGCTGGCCGTCCGCTTCAGCCGTGGCCGTCGAGCCGTGCGGTTCCGGGGGATCGACGCGTCCGAGGCGCGCACCGGCAGCCCGGTGCTCGCACGGGCGCTGGCGTGGCTGGACTGCGAGGTCCGGACGAGCTTCGAGGCGGGCGACCACACCCTGGTGCTCGGCGAACCCCTGGAGACGCGCGCGCGCGAAGGGCGCCCGCTGCTCTTCTACGAGAGCCGGTTCCGGGAGGTCGCCCGGTGAGCCCGACGTGGCGTGGTGCGGCCTCCGCGTTTCTCGTCGGAGCCGCACTCGCGCTCGCCGCCGAGCTTTCGATCGGCCTTCAGCTCTACACGACGGACGGGTTCATGCGGGCGCTCACGGTGATTCTGGCGGTCGCGCTCGGCGCCCTCGGCGTCGGGCTCGCGAACAGTGCGAAGACCCACCACGCGGACGCGGCCGCCCCCGGCGACGTGGGTACGATGGTCCGGCGTCGCTGGTTGCTGGCGGTCGGCTCGTTCGCGGCGACTGCGGCGGTGGCGTTCGCGTGGGCCACGCTCGAAGACCCCGCCAACGGGCTCTGGCGGCGGGGCTTCGGCCTCGCGCTCCTTACGGCGTTGCCGCTCTACGCCGGGGGCATCGTGCTGGGTGGCCTGGCCGTGGCGCACCCGACGCCGCGGGTGGGCGTCGGGGCCTCGGCCGTCCTTGGTGCCGCCACCGGGGTCACCCTCCAGGGCGCCGTCTTCCTGGGGCGCGTCGAACCGGTTTCGGTGTATCTGCTCGGGATCGTACTGCTCTCCGTGGGCGCCCTCGTGGATCCGGGTGCGTCTGCCGAGGAAGGAGCCCCCGGGCCGTGATCGTCGCACACCTCTCCGACCTGCACCTCGGGCACCGGGCCTTCGACCGGACCGAAGACGGCCAGAACCTTCGCGAGCTCGACATCGCGGCGGCGTTCCGGCGCGCGGTCGACCGCCTGCTCGAGCTCCGGCCCGACGTCATCGTGGTGTCAGGCGACGTCTTCGACCGACCCGACCCGCCCCCCGGCGCGCTGGTCACGCTGACCCGCGGCCTCGAAGCGCTCCGGGCGGCGTTGCCCGACACGCCGGTGCTGATGGCGGCCGGCGCTCGCGACACCCCTCGCCGCCCCGGTGACCCGGGCGCGCTGGCGGCGATGGACGCCTTTCCTCACGTCGAGGCGGCGACCGCGACGGCCCGGAGCGTGCTCTTTCGCGAGCGGTCGCTGCACGTCCTGCTGCTTCCGCACCGGGCGCTGTTGCGTGGGCCTGCGCCGGTCATGGAACCCGACCCCCGTGCGCGTTGGAACGTGCTGGTGGTGTACGGGCGCCTTCCCGACGCCGAGATGGGGGCGGAACCGGGGCTCGCGCTGGATCTCGACGGGTGGGACTACGTGGCGCTCGGTTCCTCCCACTCGCACCGGGTCGTGGCTGACCGCGTCGCATATGCCGGGGCGCTCGAGCGCGTGGGGCCGCGACCGTGGGCCGAGGCCGCGGAGGAGAAGGGCTTCGTGACGGCCGACCTCGCGAGTGGCCGACTCACCTTCCACGCCGTGCAGGGGCGCCCGGTCGTGGCGCTCGCACCCACGCGGGTCGCACCCGGTGACCCCGAAGCCATCCAGACGCGCATCGCCGAAGTCACACGAGAGGTGCCGGGCGGCATCGATGGCAAGATCGTCCGGATCCGGTTGCGGGGTCCGACCCCCGGTGCCCTGGTCGCTCTCCAGGGCGGCCTGTTGGGCGACCTCGCGCGGCGCGCGCTGCACCTGTCGGTCGAGGTGGTCGAGGACCGGGGTCGTCCGATCGAACCGCTTCCCGAGCTCGGCGGCCTCGCGCACGCGCATCTGCCGCCCGACGCCCCCGCCGACGCGGGGGCCCTGCTCGACCGCGTGCTCCAGCTCACGCCATGAGGGTCGCCTCACTGCGCACCCACGGCCTTCCGGGCGTGCCCCCCGCTGAACTGGAGGTGCCGGCCGGGCTGGTCGCGCTCGTGGCGTCGGACGGCCGCATACGGCGGGCGCTCGCGCGCATGCTCACCGGCGACGACGATGGGCCTGGCACCGGTGTCGCGCTCTTTCCGCGCGTGCCGGATCCGGTGCTCGGGCGGTTGCCCGACGGCCTGCTCCACCGGCTGCGAACGGGGCGGGGTCTCGCCGACGCCGACCAGACCATCGAGGCCGGCGCCCGCGCCCTCTCGTGGTCTCCGGGCCTCGACCGCCTCGAAGCCGCACGGGGTCGGTTGGCGCGGATCCAGTCGGGCGGCGGCGGCGCCACGGGATCGGGGGCCGAGGCACTGCTTGCGCGTCTTCGCGTGCTCGAGGGGGCGCCCGCCGAGCTCGAAGGGCTGGAGGCCGAGCTGCGCGAGCTGCGGGGTGACGACGTGGAAGTCACCGGCGACCTCGAACAGGCGACCATGGAGTGGCTGCGCGAACGGCAGGACGCCGAGACGCACCTGCAGGCGTATCGCGACCGCGCCCGCGAACTCAGGGGTCGGCTGCAGGAGTTCGCGAAGGCGGGCGCCGACGCCGATTGCCCGACCTGTGGCCGCCCGCTCGCCGACCACTTCGATCCCGTCCAGGAGGCGCTCGAAGAGGAGTGGGAGGCCGTCGTGCAGGACGGAAGCTGGTGGCGCCGCCGGCGCGAGCAGCTCGAGCTCAAGCCGCCCCCCCTGCAGGAGCTCGAACGCAAGGCGCTCCGCGTGCATGCCGCAACCGAGGAGTTGAGCGAGCGCGTCGAGCGCGCGAGGGCGCGCGTGGGCGAACTCGAAGACCTGCGCTCGCGGCTGGCGGCCGTCGCGCCCGAGCCGCGGCGGGGCGGCCCTCACCCGGCGCCGGTCTCGAAGGCGGCCTGGCACGCCGTCGACCGGGCGCTGGCGGGAGCGTCGAACGAGCTCAGGACGCGCGCCCGGTCCCGCCTGTTGGACCGGACCTCGGCGTTTCTCGGACGCATCACGGCGGGCCGCGTGCTCGCCACGAGCTGGTCGGGCCAGGGCCACCTCGTGCTCGAGGGAATCGACGGCTCGTTGCACCCGCCGGCCGAGGAAGACGCGGCCGCCGCGGCTCTCGCGGCCCGTCTGGCCGCCGTGGAACTGGTGTGGGACGAAGCGGGCGCGCTCGGTCCCGGTCTGATCGTGGGCGACCCCTTCGATCACATGGACGAAGGCGCCCGCGTGCGGGCCGTCGACCTGCTCCGGGACCGGGGGCGCCGCAGCGGGTTCGCGCAGATCCTGATCCTGACCCGGGGCGAGATCGTCGACCTCTTTCC
>CBFGQV010000047.1:0-12502 GCA_965651045.1 uncultured bacterium | reverse complement strand
GTGGGGGTCGAACCGCGTGGCCGGCGCGCTGCTCGCCACGCGCCGGCGCGCCCGCTCCGGGCCGGGATTGGACGTGCGCGCACTCGAACGGCTGGCGAGCCAGGCATCGGTCGCGCTCGAGAACGCGCGCCTTCACGCGTCGGTACAGTCGCTGTCGCTCACGGACCCGCTCACGGGACTGCCGAACCGGCGGCACCTGCACATGCACCTCGAGCGCGAAGTCGCGGCGGCCCGCCGGGGGCGTCCGCTCGCGGTCGTGCTCTTCGACCTCGACAACTTCAAGGGCTACAACGACTCGCTTGGTCACCTCGCGGGCGACGAAGCGCTGAGGGTCTTCGCCGACATTCTCACGGCCGAGAACCGCGCCATGAACCTCGTCGCGCGCTACGGCGGTGACGAGTTCATTTCGGTGCTGGGTGACGCGTCGGCCGCCGGCGCCGCCCGCTATGCCCGCCGCGTCCAGGCGCGGGTAGCCGACGATCCGGTTCTGGCCCCTCACGGGGTGAGCGTGTCCTACGGCGTCGCCCTCTGGGATGCGCGCACGATGAATCGTCCCGAAGAGCTCATGGAGGCGGCCGACGCCGACCTGTACGCCGGCGAGAACGGCAAGCGGGGCAGGCGGACCACGTGAGCGGGCCACCCGCCCCCCACACGCCCGACGAACCGTCGATCGCCCGGCTCCTCGAGGCGGCCGAGGCCTTCGCGCTCGGCGCCGGTGACATCACGCTCCGGTATTTCGGCGGCGTCGTCGAGCACGAGGACAAGCACGACGGCAGCCCGGTCACGCGCGCAGACCGAGAAGCCGAAGCCTATCTTCGGCGTGAGATCGAGGCGCGGTGGCCGACGCACGGCATCGTGGGCGAGGAGTTCGGGACGACCCGCGAGAACGCCCGTACGCGCTGGATTCTCGACCCCATCGACGGGACCCGATCGTTCATGCGCGGCGTGCCGCTCTACGGCGTGCTGATCGGCATCGAGCGCGACGGCGAGCCGGCCGTCGGGGTCGCCCACTTCCCGGCGTTGCGCGAAACGGTCGCCGCCGGACGCGGGCTCGGGTGCCGCTGGAACGGAGACGCCGCCCGGGTCTCGGGCGTCAGGACCCTCGACCGAGCGCTCGTGCTCACGACCGACGTCGAGCGCATTCTCTCACGCCCCCAGGGGCGAGGTTGGCGCGCCCTCCAGCAGGGCTCGTCGTTCTCGCGCACCTGGGGCGACTGCTACGGGCACATTCTGGTGGCTACGGGCCGCGCCGAGGTCATGGTGGACCCGGTGCTCTCGCCGTGGGACGCGGGCCCGCTGCTCACGATCCTGACCGAGGCCGGCGGACGCTTCACCGACCTGGGCGGCGCGGCGACGATCCATGGCGGCTCCGGCATCTCGAGCAACGGCCCGCTCCACGACGACGTGCTCGCCCTTCTCAGCAAGGACGAGTGAGCCGGGCCCTCAGCGTCCCCGCCGTTCGGTGCGCTCGATCTTCACCCCGCGCGCGGCCATTTCGCGAAGGTAATCCCCCGCGGGAACGCACTCGTCCGGCGTGTGCACGCCGGGCGCGATCCGCCCATCGGCCTGCATGACACCAGTGAGCGCCAGCGAGTAGCCGGTGGTGCGCATCATCGCCGTGATGCCGTTCTCGGCGTCGTAGAGGTCCACGAGATCGAACCGGACCGAGGCCTTCTCACCCCCGGCCTTCCCTTCGACCTCGACCCGCATGGCCACGAGGTCGTCGCCGTCCGGGTTGCGCAGTTTCGGCGACACGATCTCGATGAAGGCGTGTCGCGGCACTACGTCGTGACCGTCGACCTCCACCGGCTCCAGGTCGAGCAGTCCGAGGTCGCGCATGGCGCGCATGAGGTACGCGTGGCCCGGGTACCGGAGCGTCTTGTACTCCATGACCGGAATCTGACCGCGATACCGGTAAGGCATGGTCGAGATGCCCCCGGCCGTGTAGAACGCCTCGAGGGTGCCCACCGGCGCGGGAAAGTCGACCGTCTCGAGCCCGGAGAGAGCGTCGATTTCGGTGGGTTCGCCGTCCTGGAGTGCGAGCACCGGCGTCGTGTAGTAGTCCAGCACGCCGTGCATCGAGTACACGATCTGGTAGTTGAGCGGCGGCTTGGGGTGCCGCGGCAGCCCCCCGACTCGAATGCGTACGGCGTCGACCTCGTCGAGCGTGTCGATACCGTCCTGTGCGAGAATGTTCACCATGCCCGGCGCGAGGCCGCAGTCGGGCACCACGCTGAGCCCTGCGGCGCGGGCCCGATCGTCGAGTTCCTTCTGCTCGCCCACGATCTCGGTGTTGCCCCCGAGATCGCAGTAGTGGGCTCCCGCCTCGAGTGCGAGGCGCGTCATCTCGAGGTTGAAGTAGTAGGGCAGCGCGCAGACCACGGCGTCCATGCCTTCCATGGCGGCCCGCACGCTCGACGCATCGGTCGCGTCGACCCGCACGGTCCGGAGCCGA
The DNA here is from genome assembly GCA_965651045.1 of uncultured bacterium. Classification (GTDB taxonomy): domain Bacteria; phylum Gemmatimonadota; class Gemmatimonadetes; order Longimicrobiales; family Gaopeijiaceae; genus Gaopeijia. Next base: position 10,047 of record CBFGQV010000047.1, on the reverse strand, counting down.
CCCCCGACGTGCCCCGCGAGAAAGGGCGGCAGTTCACCGACATGCTGGTCCGCGAGAACAACCTCGTCGACGCCGTCGGTTCGCAGCAGGTCGAACGCGGCAGCCGATCCCTGCTGGCCGCCTCCGAGTACCATGATCTTCATCGAAAGCGCTCCTGTACGCTGAATGGTCCTGTGTGGGTGCTCGTGGGTTACTCTTCGCCGAGAAGGTCGAGTTGCGGCGGCCCCGCGCCCTGGTCGGAGGGGGTTGCGCGGGGCTCGATCTCGTCGGCGACCTTGTTCTGGCTGCCTCCGCCGGCCGAACGGGTCACCTCGACGACGCGGTCTCCCTTGGGCACCGGCACGAGCCGCCGGCCCTGGGTCCGGCGCCCCTGCACGGCGACGCCGGCCACCTCGACGGGGTGGACCTTGCCACCCGCCGTGACGAGCATCACCTCGTCGTCGTCGACCACCTCGAGCGCAGACACGAGCGGCGAGGCCTTGCCCGACGAGGGCGTGGAGAGCGTGCCCAGCCCGCCGCGCTTCTGGAGCGGGAACTCCGACACCGGCGTGCGCTTGCCCGCGCCGTCTTCGGTCACCGTAAGCACGGCGGCGTCGCGTCGGACCAGGAGCATGCCGACGACCTGGTCGCTGCCCCGCAGATCGATGCCCTTCACGCCCTGCGCCGTGCGTCCCTGCGTCGGCACCTCGGCCTCCGGGAACCGGATCGCGCGCCCGTCACGCGTGAGGAGCATGACCTCGGCGGTCCCGTCGGAGATCACGACGTCCAGAATCTCGTCGCCGTCGCGCACGCCCGTCGCGATCAGCCCGGTCGAACGCGGGTTCGCAAACTCGGTGAGCGGCGTCCGCTTCACGAGCCCGCCACGCGAAAGGAACACGACCACCCGGGCGTCGTCGTCCAGCTCCTCTACCGGCTGCATGGCCACGATCGGGTCACCGCGGTCGGCGCCCGACAAAAGCGAGTAAACCGACTGCCCCCGCGACGCCCGGCCGCTCTCGGGCAGGTCCATCACGGGAAGGAAGTGGCAGTGCCCGCCGGCGGTGAACGAGAGAATCCAGCCGGTGGTGCGCGCGACGAAGAGCCGCTCGATGTAGTCGTCTTCGTAGCGCTCCATGCCGGCGAGCGCCTTGCCCGACGACACGCGGCGTCGGTACAGGTGCATCGGCATGCGTTTGACGAAGCCCTCGTGGCTCACCGTGACGACGACGTCTTCGTCGGCGAGTTCCTCCTCGACCACCGCCACCTTCTCATCGGCGTCGACGAGGATCTCGGTCCGGCGTTCGTCGCCGAAGCGCTCCACGACCTCGGCGAGCTCCTCGAGCAGCACCTCGATCTGCCGCTCGTCGGAGTCGAGAATCGACCGCAGCTCGGCGATGCGCGCGAGCAGGGCTTCGAGGCGTGCCTTCAACTCGCCGCGCTCGAGGCGGGTGAGCTTGCCCAGACGCATGTTCAGAATCGCGTCGGCCTGGATCTCGCTCAGCCCGAACCGGTCCTGGAGCTTCTCGCTCGCATCCGGGCGGTCCTTCGAGCCACGAATGATCTTGATGACCTCGTCGATGTGATCCAGCGCGGCGAGGAGCCCCTCGACGATGTGCCGCTCCGCTTCGGCGTTCTCGAGCTCGTGCCGCGACCGGCGTTGGATCACCTCGATTCGGTGATCCCGATAGTGCTCGAGCATCTGCTTGAGGTCGAACTCGCGGGGCTGACCCCGGTCGAGCGCGAGCATGATCGCGCCGAACGTGCTCTGGAGGTAGGTCTTGCGATACAGCAACGCGAGCACGCTCTGCACGTTGGCGCCGCGCTTCAGCTCGATCACGAGGCGAATGCCCTCGCGGTCCGATTCGTCGCGAATGTCGGAGATGTCGTCGGCCTTGCCGCGCTTGGCCAGGTCGGCGATCTGCTCGATGATGCGCGTCTTCGAAATGCCGTAGGGCACCTCGGTGACCACGAGCTGCTCCTTACCTCCGCGCATCGCCTCCTTCACGATGCGCGCACGCATGACCACCCGCCCCCGCCCCGTGTGGTACATGTCCCGAATGCCGTCGTCGCCGACGATGAACGCCCCCGTCGGAAAGTCGGGCCCCGGAATGTGCCGCATGAGGTCGTCGATCGAGCAGTCGGGGTCGATCGCGAGCAGCTTCACGCCGGCCGCGACCTCGCGCAGGTTGTGGGGTGGCACGTTCGTGCTCATGCCCACGGCGATGCCGCTCGACCCGTTGACCAGCAGGCAGGGAAGGCGCCCGGGCAGGACCGAGGGCTCCTTCAGCCGATCGTCGAAGTTCGGCACGAAGTCGACGGTGGCCTTCTCGATGTCGGAGAGAAGCTCCGTCGCGACCGCCGCGAGGCGCGCCTCGGTGTACCGGTAGGCGGCCGCGGAATCCCCATCGATCGACCCGAAGTTGCCCTGACCGTCGACCAGCGGGTAGCGCAGCGAGAAATCCTGCACCATGCGCACCAGCGCGTCGTAGACCGCCGAGTCGCCGTGCGGGTGGTACTTGCCGAGCACGTCGCCGACCACCGTGGCGCTCTTCTTGTAGGCGCGGTCGGGCTGGAGCCCCAACTCGTGCATGGCGTAGAGAATTCGACGGTGCACGGGCTTGAGCCCGTCGCGCACGTCCGGAAGGGCCCGCTGCACGATGACGCTCATCGAGTAGTCCAGGAAGGACTCCCGCATCTCGTCTTCGATGAGGCGGGGCAGAATGCGCTCCCGCTTCTGGGCCGTCGCCATGCCGTCTCCTGCCGCGTGCGAAAGGGACCGAGGAACGCCTATCCTCTAAGAATCCAGCCCCCCCCGCAAGCGGGTGACGGGGCGGCTCAGTCCGTCTCTCGATCCAGCAGATCGAGGACGCGGCGTTCCAGGTCGGCGGGCGCGCTGGATCGTGCGAGAGCCTCACGCACGCGGGCAAGGAAGCGCTCTTCGAGCCTCAGGTGCGGATAGCACCGCGTACAGACCCGGAAGTGCTCTTCGACCTGCTCGTGCGACACCCCGTCGAGTTCTCCGTCGAGGTACTCGTAGATGCGCGTGAGCGCTTCCTTGCATCCGATCGTCATGCCGTTCGCCCTCCGGAGAGGTAGCCCATCTCCACCGCGTAGTCGTAGAGCCGCTTCTGCAGCCGTTGCCGCCCCCGGAAGACCCGGCTCTTCACCGTGCCGACCGGCACGTCGGTGATCTCGGCGATCTCGGCATACGGAAGCCCTTCGAGGTCGGAGAGCACCACGGCGGTGCGGTACTCCTCGGGCAGCGCGTCGACCGCTTCGAGCACGGTGTCGTCGACGAGGTTCTGGAAGAAGGCCGTCTCGGGGTCGGTGTCCGGCTCGAGGCTCCACAGGGGATTCACGACCTCGCCCCGTTCGCCCCAGCTGTCGGACCGGGGCGCTTCGGCCTCGACCACCCGCTCGTGGCGCTGGTGTCTCTCCCGCGTGCGCAGGAAGGTGTTCCGGCAGATCGTGAAGAGCCAGCTTCGGGCCCGGGTGCCCGGCGTGTACTGGTCCCATGAGCGCCAGGCCCTGAGGAAGGTCTCCTGGGTGAGATCGTCGGCCTCGTCGGGTCGCCCGGACAGGCGGAGCGCGAAGCGGTAGACCGCGTCGAGGTGCGGCAGCGCCTCGGCCTCGAAGCTCGAGCGGCGAGAGAGACGGGGGTGGTCGGTCATGCCTCCATCAACCCCCGGGCGCCCGATCGGGTTTCCGGACGATCAGTCCGGGAACGCGAAGCCGGCGGTCAGCGCGGCGTCCGGCGGCCCGCCGGTCACCACTTCGATCAGGGCGCGCATGTGCTCGCCCATCTCTTCGAGCCGAGCCAGGACGGCGAGCGCGTGAGCGTACTCGAAATAGCTCGCCACGGCGACCTCGTCGGCCGGGTGCGTCGCGACGACCGCCGCGTCCATCTCCGCGTGAAGGCAGGCGACGATGGTCCGGACGGCGGCCTCGGCCTCGATCTGCTCGGCCAGGGTCTCGAGCGAGACGTCTCCGGTCAGGGTCGAGGACAACGCCTCGACCTGGGCCCGCTCGGTGGGGGGCGCGAGAACGGCGCACGGCTCCGACGCGTCGGCACGCAGGACCACCTCGGCCCCGCGCCTGAGCGCCGTCACCTCTTCGTAGTTGCACCGGAGAATCATCGCTCGCTCCTCATCGCACCGTACACCTACCATTACTACTCTTCGACCGGGTGAGACGTTTCTGCAAGCCCCCCGGCATCAGCCGTCGCGAACCAGCCGCGGCCCCAGCCAGAGTCCGCCGACCAGGTCCACGACCGTGTGCACGGCGATCGCAGGCCAGAGGGTGCCACTCCATACCAACGAGGCCGCGAAGGCCGCGCCGAGGAGCGCCGTACGCACGATGCCAACGGCGCCCTGGTAGGCGTGGAGCAGTCCGAACGACGCCGACGACACGGCTACCGCCGTCCACGGATCCCCGAACGCCGGCGTCAGAAGCGCCAGGAGGTAGCCTCGGTACGCGACCTCTTCGCCCAGCCCGGCGACGAACGAAAGACCCGTAAACACCGCGCGCTCCGGACCGGTCCGGGGAATCAGCTGCCGCAAAATCGCCGTCTCGCCGATGCCCGTGACCCGTTCCACGAGGTGGAACGCCAGCATGAGCCCGATGGCGGCGACCGCGATCGCGCCCGTCGTCCGGAGCAGGAGTGCGGGCGCCGCAGGTCCGAGGCCCATGGCGGCGAGCCCCGGCCCGAAGCCGCCCAGAACGAGCGCGGCCGTTCCAAGGACCCCGATCGTGATCGCCGACCCCGCGTACGCGGCGCTCCGCTCGATCGCCTCGCCGGCCAGATACGGCAGCTGCGCGAGGGTCAGGGCGGGCAGCCCCACGAGCAGGACCGTGACGAAGATGGCGTCGACCAGCCGGAGCTCGAGCCTCAGGTGGAAGCCGGCCGTCACGAGAATCAGCGCCACCATGGTCGCATGCACCGGCCAGGTCTCGCGCCAGCCCTGTGCGCGCTCGCCAGGCTCTCTCACCGGATCACCGGGTGGCCAGCTCGCGAACGCGGTCGATCACGGCGTCGACGTCGCGCCGGACCGACCGAAAGTTCATGACGCACATGCGAAGCGCGTAGCGCCCGCGCAGTCGGGTCGACGACATCATCGCCGTGCCCTCTTCCACGATACGGTCCTGGAGCGCGCGGTTGAGCGCCTCGAGCGCCGCTTCGTCTTCGACGCCCGGCGGCGACGCACGGAAGCACACGATGCCCAGCGACGGGGCGCTCAGAAGCTCCAGCTCCGGAGCCTCGCGCACGCGGTCGGCGGCGTGTGCGGTCAGGGCGATCGCCTCGTCGATGGCGCGGGCGTGGGCGTCGACGCCGTGCATCTGAAGCGACATCCACACCTTGAGAGCCCGGAACGCGCGTGTGAGCTGCAGCCCCCGATCGGCGAAGTTCACCTGCTCGTAGCCGAGGTCGGTGTCCTGGAGGTACTCGGGCAGGACCCGAAACGCGGCCTCCAGGCGCGCCGGATCGCGCACCATCAGGCACCCCGTCTCGTACGGTTGGAAGAGCCACTTGTGGGGGTCGAGGGTCACGCTGTGGGCCCGGCCGATGCCCGTGAGGGCTCGCCGCCCGGAGGCTGTCAGCACCGCGAATCCCCCGTAGGCCGCGTCGACGTGCAACCAGACGCGCTCGCGCTCGGCAAGGTCCGCCAGCGCGGGCAACGGGTCGACCGCCCCCGTGTTCGTGGCACCGCCGTTGGCGCCGATCATTACAGGCACGCAACCGCCGGCACGGTCCTCGGCGAGCATGGCCTCCAGGGCGTCGACCCGCATGCGGAACCCATCGTCGGTCGGCACCGTGCGGACCTCGTGAGAGCGGAACCCGGCGATTCGACACGCGCGCGCGAGCGAACTGTGCGCCTGGTCGCTCAGGTAGACCACCGGCCGCTCGGGCCAGGCCGCCGCCTCGCGCGCGGTGACCACGGCCGTCAGGTTGGCCGCCGAGCCCCCGCTCGTGAACAGGCCGCCGGCGCCCTCCGGCATGGCCAGCCACTCGCGGAACCAGTCGAGCACCACCAGCTCGATCTGGCTGGGGCCGGCGGATTCGAGCCACGTGCCCTGGAAGACGTTGAAGCCGGTCGCGAGCAGATCGCCCAGCACCGACGTCCACGTGGGCGAGGACGGCACGAAGGCGAAGAAGCGCGGGTGGTCGATTCGACCCGCGAGGTGAAGCACCTCGAGCGCGCGGGCGAGAACCTCGTCGGCGTCACGCGGCTCGCGAGGAGACGGTTCCCGGAAGCGAGGTTCCAGTTCTTGGCGGCTCGCCCCCTTCCAGGGGGGCGCGTCGCGCAACCCGGCCGCGCGTTCCACGAGCGCGTCGACGGCCGCGTAGCCGAGTCGGCGCATCTCGTCCGGTGCGATCTCGAGCGCGGAGGAATCCTTGACGGACACCGCGTGCATTCTCCGTTGACGGGGGGAGCGTGGATTTCTAGTGTAGCGTCACGGAAGTTCCGTGTCCGCACAGAGAGCGTCGAAGCGCCGCTCCTCGCCGAACCGCCTACGTCCGACCCGAGCTCTCGATGACCACCGCACACGAGAACGCAGCCGCGACCTTCACGGTCCTCGACGCCTTCGACGGACCCCACGACGGACGCATCTTGCGCCTGCGCCTCACCGGTGGCTCCGCACCGGCGCTCAAGACCCTGCGGGGCGCCGAACTCCACGCCGAAGCGCCCGACGGCGACAGTCGGCGGGTACGCGTCGTCGGGTTTCCGGTGTTCGGCGGCAAGCCCAGCGACGACCGGGTTCGCCGGAGCGGGCGCGTCGACCTGCACGTCACGGAGGTCGACGAGGGACCGCCGGTGGGACTTCGGTGGACGGTCCGCATCGCCTGATCTGCTCGTGACTCAGCGCTCGGTCGACGGCACCTCGGGCGGGTCCTCCTCGAACGTCTGCCGGAACCACGCGCGAAATGCCTCGTCGCGCCCCGGGTTCGCCTCGAGCCACGCCGCGCGGGCGTCGGCGAACTCCGACGCCCGGAGCGTCAGGAGCAGCGCGTCGAGGTATCCGGCCTCTCTCGCGTAGGAGAGCTGGTCCATCAGGCGGTAGGGCGCAAGGTCGAAGGACACTCGCCCGAGCGTCCAGACGTCCGCGACGCGGGTGAGAATGGCCTCTTCGAGCTCCCAGCCGCGCTTTCCGAGCGCGTCGGGCAGCCACTCGTCGAGACGCCCCATCTCGCTCATCAGGTGAAGATGGGCGTACACCTCGTACGCGGTCATGAGGTCGGGCGCGGTCCGCTGGAACGAGATGAAGGCGGTGTCGTTCGTGATCTCGAGCGTCTCCCAGGGGTAGACGTCCTGTGCCTCGTCGTTCACGATCAACATGAACGTAGGATCCTGCTCGATCGCGTCGAGTTGCCGCTCGAGCGACTCGTAGATCGACTGCAGGCGCTCCTCGTCGTCGATCGAGAGGCGGGCGCCCGAATGGAGCACGAGCGGACGCGGCTCGGGCACCGGAGCCGGGCCGCTCGCGCAGGCCGAGAGCACGACCAGAGCCGAGAGCGCCAGCAGGCTCCTTCCGAAACGGTGGCGATGGTGGCGGCAAGCCGCCCGGGCGAGGTGCGGAATCATGCGAAATACTCCTGTTCCACGGCCGCGTCGGGGCAAGATGCTTGACACTGCCCCCCGCGAACGTGGAATTGGGGAAGGTTATACCGAACCGACGAGACCATGGATTCCATTTTGATCGAAGGCGGAGCGCCGATGAACGAGTTCCGCGCCCCCCAGACGATGACGCCCGAGCAGCTCGGAGACACCCTCGCCCACCTGGTGTGGGAGTCCTTCTCGGACTTCGTCGCGCAGGGCGACGCCGAGGTCGCGCTGACCGATCTCGGTGTGCCCACCGACGACGGACTGCCCGAGGCCCACGCGACCGAAGAGGCGCTCATCTTTCTCATGTGGGCGCATACCCGGGGAGCCCAGCTCGCGTTCATGGGCCGCGCGCCCGACGACCTGCTTCGGGCGGGGCTGGACAGCATGCACCAGGCGGTGTTCGACGACATGGTCCACAACGGCACGCCCGAGGGGCAACTCCCGCTCTTCGAACAGCGGGTCGGGGCACGGTACGCCGAGTACCATGCCGCCGCAGGCCAGTCGGACGAGCGCCTCGGACGCCTCGTCGTGCGCCACATCACGGGCCGCGACGACGGCAACGACACCCTCGCGCGGGCGGTGCGCGACCGAGCGGTGGCGGTCGCGAAGCCCCTCAAGGACTTCCTCGACGAGGTGGAGCTGGTCGCGGCCTGAGATTGGAGACGGGTCAATCGGAGTCCGTGTCGTCGTTGAGCTCGTCGAGCAGGGCCACCCCCCTGCGCAGATGGGGGATCGTGATCGAGCCCCCGACGACGAGCGCCACCGACAGGGACTCGAAGATCTCTTCGTCCGAGACCCCCTCTTCCTTACAGCGAATGACGTGGTAGGCCACGCAGTCGTCGCATCTCAGCACGAGCGAGGCGACCAGCCCCATCAGCTCCTTCGTGCGAGCCGGCAGCACCCCGTCTTCGTAGACGCGCCCGTCCAGCGCGAAGAAGCGCTTCAGCTCGAGGTTTCCGGCCTCGAGTATGCGGGCGTTCATGCGTTCACGAAACGTTCTGAACTCCTCGAGTCGCTCGCTCATGGCGCCGCCTCCCGGTCGCGGGTCGGGGTCCGACGCCACTTCAGCAGCTCGAAAGGGCTGCGACAACGCCGGCACCAGTAGGTGGAGACCGAGGCGTGCGAGCCGAAAGGGCTCATCAGCTCGGTCTCGGAACGTTCACAGAACGGGCACGGGGGATTTTCGGGCAGCCCCCCGATCGTCTCGCTCATTCGACGAAGAGCGCGCGGTTCCGGTCGCCTCTCGCGCGCTCGATCGCCTCGGCGTCCGGCGCGCCCGGCCCGCGTCCGCGGTCCGCGTCCCACCCGTCGAAACGCGGCGCTGGATCGGTCGCTACGCCTGCGGCCGTGAGCGACGCCGCGACCCGCTCGAGCAGCGTCGATCGCAGCGCCGCGCCGTCACGCTGGAGCCCGGCGGCCACGAGCGCGTCGTGCGTCTCGTCGTTCGGGGCGAGCCAGGCGAGCGTGCGGGGCGCGAAGGCCTCGAGCGCCTCGGCCAGCCTCGCCCGCGCGCCGTCGGTGCCGCCGGCGAGGCGTCGCGCCCACGCGGCGCCGAGGTCGGCGTGGAAAGCCTCTTCGGACACCATCTTGGGCACCCGTGCCCGCGCCGGTTCGTACCCACCGCCGGCCAGTCCCTCGAGGGCGACCGTGAGCGCACCGTCGACCAGCACCATCGCCGCCACCACGTCGGCCCAGTCGTCGAAGGGCCGGTCGAGCACGTCGACCGATGCGTACTCGGCAGGGTCCCGCTCGTGCTCGAGGGTCTGCGGGTCCTCGCCGAAGTCCTTGAGCATCGCATACAGGAGCCTCGCGTGCCCCCACTCGTCCTGCGCCATGCCCGACGCGGCGATGCCGCTCTCGATCGACGGTGCACCGAGCAACCAGTCGGAGTACCGGAGACCCAGCAGTCGCTTCGAGTCTGCGAGGGTGACGATCTGGCGCCGGAGGGCGGCGCGGACTTCGGCGTCGAGTTCAGCAGCGCTCGAGACGACCTCGACGGCGCTCACGACTCGCCTCCGCGCCGAGCGAAGGGGCCGTCGTCGCGGTTCACCGGGATGATCGCCGCGCGGGGCACCACGCACATCTCGAACCAGTTCTGTTCGTCGTAGGTGCGCCACGCGTACACACGCGCGAACTCGTCGTCCATGGCGTCGATGTAGCCGATGTGCTGCAGCGGCTCGCCCCGCTCTTTACGGGCGAACACGTCGTAGACGGACTCCTTCATCGGGCGATCCTGGAAGGTGTTGAAGGAAGGGTCGCTTTCAGCCGGCCACGCCGACCCCGAGCCGCCGAAGAAGCGCGCGGCCCTCCGGCGTGATGCGGTCCGTGGTCCACGGGGGGTCCCAGACCTCTTCGATCTCGACGCGCTCCAGCCAGAACTCACGCAGGAGCCGGTCGGTCACGTCTTCGCGTATGAACTCGACGCAGGGGCAGGCCGTGGCCGTGAAGGTGAGTTCGACGCGCA
>CBFGQV010000046.1:0-12529 GCA_965651045.1 uncultured bacterium | reverse complement strand
GCGAGCAGGTCGTGTCGGGTACAGACCGCCGCGACCGCCGCCAGCTCGTCGTCGTCGAAGACCCTGCCGGTGGGGTTGTTCGGGGTGTTCAGGATGATGGCCCGGGTCCGGGGCCCCACGCGGGCAGCGATGCGGGCCTCGTCGAGCCGGTAGTGCGGCGCTTCGAGGGTCAGGAAGCTCGGGCGCGCGCCGCAGAGCACGGCGTCCGGCCCGTAGTTCTCGTAGAAGGGTTCGGGCACGATCACTTCGTCGCCGGGGTCGAGCACGGCGAGCATGACCGCGGCCATGGCTTCCGTCGCGCCGCAGGTGACCACCACCTCGCGGTCCGGATCGACCCGAAAGCCGTAGCGCCGCTGATAGTGGTGGGCCACGGCCGCGCGGAGCCGGGGGGTGCCCCAGGTCACCGCGTACTGGTTCACGTCACCCCGGATCGCCTCGCAGGCGGCCTCCTTGATCTCGTCCGGAGCCGGGAAGTCGGGAAAGCCCTGCGCCAGGTTGATCGCGCCGTGCTCGCGCGCGATGCGGGTCATCTCGCGAATCACGGATTCGGTGAAGGTCAGGGTACGGCGGGCGACTCGGACGGACACGGGGACTCCGGGCAAGGACACGATCGGGGCGGTCGCGCAGTGTCGCGCGAAGCCGGGGCCCTCGCAACCGCCGGTGGCCGGGCGCCCGCCCCTTCCGTACCTTGCAGCCGTTCCGCGCCTCCCGGCGCCCCGCACCCACCTCTCGCACCGACGCGATGCCACGCCGTAGCGACGCCGCCCCGCCGAAGCGCCCGGTCCGCTTCGGCCTCGCCCTGGCGAGCCTCTTGGCCCTCACTCCGGTGGCCGCGCCGGTGGCCGCCCAGGCGCCACTCGTCGTCGAGGGGCGGGCCGGCGCGTTGGTGCCGGTGTCGGGCTTTCGCACCGGTCCCGAGCAGGGGGGCGAACTCGGCGGTGGCCCGTCGTTCGGCGTCGGGTTCGCGCTCGAACGGTCGGGCGGGCTGCACCTGACGTTCGGGTTCAGCCAGCATCGCATCGACTGCTCGGACGACGGCTGCGGGGGTGAGGGGCTCTACGTCGCGACCTCGTGGGACCTCGGCGCGCGCCTGGATTTCGGGTCGGGCGCCGTCGTGCCCTGGGTGCGTGTGGGCGCCACCGCGCCGCGCGTCGAGCGTGACCGCCCGGACCCGACCGCCGACGACGTGACCGAGCTCGGGTTCGGCGGCGAGGCGGGCGCGGGCGCGCGGGTCGCGGTGGCGGGACGGTTCCACCTGAGCCCCGGCGTGCGCTTCGGCGCCGCGAACACGGCGATTCCGTCGGGTGGCACGCTTCGCATGCGGTACCTCGTCTTCGACGTGGGGCTCGTGGTCGGCTTCTGACGCGGAGGTCCGAATGATCGCGATGGCTGGACGGATGGCGGGTCGTGCCCTGCTTCTCGGGCTGGCCCTCGTGCTCGCCACGCCGCTGCCCGCCGAGGTTCTCCGGGTCGAGATCGAGCGGCGCGAGCTCGTGCTCGACGGCCACCTCTTCGGCGCCGCGGGCGCCTACGAGAAGCTGGTCGGGCGCATCTACGTGGGGCTCGACCCCACCGACCCGGCCAACGCGGCCATCGTCGACCTCGAGCACGCCGTACGGAACGCCGCGGGCCAGGTCGAGGTCTGGGCGGACTTCATGGTGCTGCAGCCGGTCGACCCGGCGCTCCGGCGCGGCGTCGGATGGCTCGAGGTGTCGAATCGCGGCGGCAAGGCCTCGCTGCGCTACTTCAACCGCGCGGGTTCGGCCGCGGCCGACCCCACCCTGGCCGACGACTTCGGCGACGGCCTGCTCCTGCGCGAAGGACTCACCCTGATCTGGGTGGGCTGGCAGTGGGACGTACCGGAGCGGCCCGGCGCGCTGCGCGTTCGCGTGCCGCTCGTGCGGGGCCCCGGGGGCGAGGCCATCGAGGGGCTGGCCCGGTCCGACTGGACGGTCGACGCACCGGCCGACACACTCGCGATCGGGCATCGCGGGCATCGGCCGTACGCTCCGGCCGACCCCGAAGGCGAAGGTCACGTGCTGACGGTGCGCGAGGGCCGCGACGCCCCCCGCACCGAGATCGAGCGCACCCGCTGGCAGTTCGTGCGAACCTCCGACGACGCGCCCTACCCGGACGCCGTGACGCTCGACGGAGGGTTCGAAGCGGGGCGCATCTACGAGCTCGTCTACCGGGCGCGCGATCCCCGTCCAGTCGGCGTCGGTCTCGCCGTCGTCCGCGACGTCATGAGCTACGCCAAGTACGGGGTCAGGAGCGAGTTCCCCGTGAACCGGGGGATCGCCTTCGGGGTCTCGCAGACGGGCCGCTTCCTGAGGCACTACCTCTACGAGGGATTCAACGTCGACGAAGGCGGGCGGAAGGTCTTCGACGGCATGTTGATCCACACGGCCGGGGCGGGGCGCGGCAGCTTCAACCACCGGTTTGCGCAGCCCAGCCGTGACGCGCACCGGTACTCGGCGTTCTTCTATCCGACGGACCTCTACCCCTTCGCGAGCCGCCCGCAGGAGGACCCCTTCACGGGCCGGAACGAGGGGCTGCTCGACCGCACGCCCGACGCGATGCGCCCCCGGACGTTCGTGACCAACACCGGCTACGAGTACTGGGGCCGCGCGGCGTCGCTCGTGCACACCTCGGTCGACGGATTCCAGGACGTGGCGCCGATGCCGACCGAGCGCATCTATCACCTCGCAGGGGGTCAACACTTCGTCGGGCCGTTCCCTCCGTCCGACGACGACCGGCTGGGCGCCGCCCGGATCTGGCGCGGGAATCCCACCGACTTCCTCTTCACGCTGCGGGCGCTGGCGTCACGGCTCGTGGCCTGGGTGGCCGACGGCACCGATCCACCCGCGTCGAAGATGCCCCGCGTCGCCGACGGTACCCTCGTGCCACCCGCCGCCCTGGCGCTTCCGGGCGTACCGGGGCTGGAGGCGCCCGGCGTCGCGCACCTCGCGTACCGGGCGGACTACGGCCCCCGGTTCCTCGACGAGGGAATCATCGAGCGGCAGCCCCCCGAGCTCGGCCCCGCGTTCGCGAGCCTGGTGCCGCAGGTCGACGGCCTCGGCAACGAACTCGGCGGCGTGCGCGGAGTCGAACTGCGGGTCCCGCTCGCGACGTACACCCCCTGGGCCACCCGCGCGGGACTTCCCGGGCCCGAAGGCGAGCTGAGGGACTTCGTCGGGCTCTTCGCGCCGTTCGCGGTGACCGACGCACAAGGCGCCGCCGTCGGCGACGGCCGTCCGAGCATTCAGAGACTCTACGGCAGCCGCGCGGCCTATCTGCGAAGGGTCGACGCCGCGGCGCACGCTCTGGTCGACGAGGGATTCCTGCTCGAGGAAGACGTACCGCGCGCGGTGGCGCGCGCTCGGGCGCTCTGGGAGTGGATCGTCGAACGGTGAGCCCGGCGCTTATCAGGCCCCCGGGTTCGCCATCGCGGGGCGCCGCTCTTCGATGAACGCCGCCTCCAGCCGGTCGAGCGTCGCTTCCATCGCGGCGATCACGCTCGGATCGAACTGTGTGTCGGCCCGCTCCCGGATGAGGTCGAGCGCTTCGTGCCAATCGCGCGCGGGGCGGTAGGCGCGCGGGCTCGTCATCGCGTCCAGGGCGTCGGCGAGACCCACGATGCGGGCTGCGAGCGGAATCGTCTCGCCCGCGAGTCCGTCGGGGTATCCAGTACCGTCCCACGACTCGTGGTGCCAGCTCGTCACAGCCAGGATCAACGGGTCGTCCAGGAGCGGCTCGAGAATCCGGCGTCCGACCCGCGGGTGGGCCTTCACGGCCTGGAACTCTTCGTCCGTGAGGTCGGACTCCTTGTTCAGCACCACGTCGGGCACGCCGATCTTGCCCACGTCGTGCAGCTCACAGGCGAGCCGCAACGATTCCCGGTCCAGGAGGGTGCCGTCGGCATCGACGCCGTCGGCGAGAATGCCCGCGTACCGCGCGACCCGCACGGAGTGCCCCGCCGTGTGGGGGTCCCGTGCCTCGACGGCCCGCACCAGGGCGTGGGCGCCACGCAGCACGGCCTCGCGCACCTCGGCGTCGCGCCGGTCGGCCGCCGCGTCCTGCGCGGGGCGATGGGCGCGCTCGGCCAGAGCACGGTCGCGGCGGGCGAGCGCGTCGAGGAGGTGCGCGCGCAGCTCGGGCATGCCGAACGGCTTGAAGAGGTAGCGGTCGGCGCCGGCGTTCAACGCGTCGACCGCCACCTGCGCCTCCTGAAGCCCGGTGATCACGACGACCTGCGTGTCCGGCCAGCGTGACTTGACCGCCGTGACCATCTCGCTTCCCCCCGCGCCGGGCAGCCGGATGTCGGTGATCACCGCGTCGAACTCGTCACGGAGCGAGCGAACCCCCGCCGCCATCGAGGGCGCCTCGGAGACGTGGAAGCCCTCGCGGGCGAGGTAGGTCGCCAGGAGCTCGCGCACCTGCTGATCGTCCTCGACGACCAACACGCTCCGGTCCTTGCCGAACCCGGTGATCTCGTGGGGCAGGGGACCCGCCGGCGCGCGCCTCGCCGCGGGCGCCAGGTCGGCGGGCGCACCCGACCGCGCATCCCCCCCCTCGGAGCGCTCGGCCTCGAGCGCCTCGAGCTCGGTGCGCCCGAAGATGCGCACGCAATTGCGGCCCTCGCGCTTGGCCTGGTAGAGCGCGTGATCGGCCGCCGCCACGAGCTCGTCGGGGGTGTGCATGCTGGGGTGATACTGCGCGACGCCGGCGCTGACCGTGAGCGGCGGATCGCCGAGGTTCAGGGCCCGGAGCGCCATGCGCACCCGGTCGGCGAAAATCGCCGCCCCGTCCGCGTCGGACCCGGCCAACACGCTCACGAACTCCTCGCCGCCGAAGCGCGACGAGAGGTTCATGCGACGGGTGGTGCGCGCGAGCACCTGCGCGAAGGCTTCGAGCGCCTCGTCGCCGGGCTGGTGTCCGTAGGTGTCGTTGTAGCGCTTGAACTGGTCCAGGTCGAAGAGCACGACCGCCAGGAGCCGCCCACGCTGGGCCGCCGCGAACTCGTTCTCGAGAAACACCCTCGCGTGCCGGCGATTCGGCAGGTGCGTGAGAATGTCCGTGAACGCCATGTCCTCGACCTCGTCGCGGTCGCGGTGCATGACTTCGGCCAACCAGCCGATGCCGAGCGCGAGCACGAGGTAGACGACGACCACGGCGAGGAGGGTGCCCGGCACGGGACGCCCCAGCCAGAGGCTCGCCGCCTGCCCGATCGACAACGACGCCATGCCCGCGGCGAGCGCCGTGGCGACGCCCCGCCACCCGCGGTAGTAGGCGAGCAGGAATGCCGGCAGCAGCGCGAGCAGCCAGAGGAACGGGGCGTAGACCCGCAGGTCCTCGGACAACAGGAAGGGCGCAACGGCGGGCACCACCAGGGCGGCGAGCGAGATCACCAGCGCCCGGATGGGAACCCGGCGTGAACGGACGTCAGGACGCGTCATCTTACGAAAGTGCGCCCGTCGTTAGCGTCGGGTCAAGCTTGGAGAAACAGGTGTTTTCAGAGCTCGAGCTCCATGCGAATGCCGTGTACGCCACGACCGTAGTAGTCCGGCAGCGTCTCGCGCGGGGCGAACCCCCTGGCACGGTACAGCGACAGCGCCACTTCGTTGTCGGCGCGTACCTCGAGCCGCATGCGTTGGCATCGGGCCTCGCGGGCGCGCTCGAGCGCCCGGGCGAGGAGCGCCCGAGCGACCCCGCGCCCCCGGGCGTCCGGATCGACCGCGAGCGAGTAGAGCCGCGCCGTCCGGGCGCCCCGCCGGTAGAGCACCACCGCCGCGCCGAGAACCTTCGAGGCCGCAGGCGCCCCCACCGCCGGGTCGCGGCCCTTCGCCACCAGAACGTCGGCGTGCGCCCGGGTCAGGAGGTGACGCCACTGGCCGCGGGCGATTCGGTCGGCGTCGAAGGCCCGCTCCTCGAGCCGCGCGAGGGCGTCGAGGTCCGTGGGGTCGGCCGGCGCGATGTCGAAGTCGACACCATGAGTTCGCTCGCTCATAGGCGTGCCACGGTAGCGCGCCGGGCCGGGCGCGTCCATGTTTCGTCGGGCGGCTCCCCCGCCGGTCACCGACAGACTCCAGCACCCCCGCCCGGGGCCACAACCGCATGCGTTCCCGATCCATCGCACCGACCCTCGCCCTCGCCCTCGCGGCCACCGTCGCACTCGCCTGTGGGCGCGACCTGGACGACGGCCGCTCGGAGCGCGCGGCCCGTGCGGGCGGAGCGGAGGCGCCCGCGTGGGCGCGGGTGCGCGCGGCGATCGACAGCCTCGCCGCGCTGCAGGGCGCCGAGATCTCGGTCTACTACCGGAGCCTCGGGCCGCGCGGCGACTCGCTTCTGGTCCGGCCCGACCTGCGCATGCACGCGGCCAGCACCATGAAGGTGCCCGTGCTCCTGCAGCTCTACCTCGACCGCGACGCGGGGCGGCTCGCGCTCGACGACTCGATCACGGTCGACGTGACATTCCGCTCGATCGTCGACGACTCGCCCTACCGGCTCGACGCGGGATCCGACTCCGATAGCGCGCTCTACGCGCTTGAAGGACAACAGCTTGCCTACCGCGATCTCGCGCATCGCATGATCACGCGGTCGAGCAACCTCGCCACGAACCTCCTGATCGCCGAGCTCGACGCGGAGCGCATCAACCGGACCATGCGC
Organism: uncultured bacterium; assembly: GCA_965651045.1. Classification (GTDB taxonomy): domain Bacteria; phylum Gemmatimonadota; class Gemmatimonadetes; order Longimicrobiales; family Gaopeijiaceae; genus Gaopeijia. The sequence continues at coordinate 5,863 of CBFGQV010000046.1, read as the reverse complement.
GCCCTCGGCGCCGACTCGATCGAGGTACTGCGGGGGGTGGAAGATCTTCCTGCGTTCGAAGCGGGGCTCAACAACACCGTCACCGCCCGAGACCTGGGGATTCTCTTCCAGGCGCTCGGCGCGGGACCCGCACGCGTGGACGGCCTCGCCGATACCTCGAGGCAGGAGATGATCGAGGTCCTCGAGCGGCAGGAGTTCCGCGCCAAGATCCCGGCCGGCCTTCCGGCCGGTGTGCGGGTGGCCAACAAGACGGGGTGGATCACCCGCATCAGCCACGACGCCGCGCTCGTCTTTCCGCCGGCGCACCCACGCTACGTGCTGGTCGTGCTGACCCGGGGCATCGACGAGGGCGAGGTCGCCGAGCGCGTCATCGCCGAGATCTCAGCACGGGTCTGGGCGGCCCACACCGGAACCGTACGGGTGGCCGATGGACGGTAACGGCCACGGGCGGGTCGTGGCCCTCGCCTGGTGCGCCCGGAGCGGCGCGCCGATGACCCGGACCGAGCACCTCCGGGTCACGCGCGAAGGCATCGAGGGTGACCGGTACCGGCAGGATTCGGGGCAGGGATTCTGGAGGGGGAAGGGCGACAGCGCGCTGACCCTGATCGCCGTCGCAGACGTGCTCGACGCCGCAGCCGAGCTCGGCACCCCCATCGATCCGGTGGCGCTTCGGCGGAACGTAGTGACCGACGGGGTGACGCTCACCTCGCTGATCGGCGCGCGCTTCCGCATCGGCGAGGCGCTGCTCGAGGGGGAGCGGCCCTGCGACCCTTGCATGCGCCTCGAACGGCACCTCGGGGTGAGCGGGCTCAAGGCCGCCCTTCGCGGGCGCGGTGGACTCCGCGCCGTCGTCGTCGAAGGTGGCCTCGTTCGCGTGGGCGACCCGGTCGTGGACGTCGGACCCGACGCATAATTCTACATCTGTAGTTGACAACCGTGACGGGCGGCTGCAAGCTGAACGTGCATCGGGCGTAGGTGGAGGTACCGACCCGCCCGGGCACCCAGCCGGAGGACCAGCCATGCTCATCGTGTTGATGCTCTACCTGACGGTCGTGACCGCCGCGTTGGCGGCGGCGGCGCACCTGTACGAGCGCGTGGCGCTCGGACGCGGCGCCGTGACACGGTGGGCCTGGGTGGTCGCGGTCACGCTTCCGGTCGCACTCGCCGCGCTCGCGTGGTGGGGCCCGGGCGGCGGCGTCGGAGAGATTCTGATCGGCCCGTTGACCGTCGAAGCGGTCGGGGGGTCGGCGATGGCACCCTCCAGCGCGTCCGCGCGTGCTCCCCTCGTCCTGGCAATGGAACGTCTGGCGGGCCCCCTCTGGTTCGCGATGTCCGGCGCGCTCGCGCTCCTTTTCGGGGCCTCGTGGGTGCGGCTCGCGAGGGCGCGGCTCGGGTGGCGTCCGACCCGCGTGGCCGGCCAGCTCGTGCGCGTCTCGCACGACGTGGGCCCCGCCGTGGTCGGCGTCCTGCAGCCGGCGATCGTCCTGCCGTCCTGGCTCCTGGACGCGCCGGAGGTCGACCGGGACTGGGTCGTACGGCACGAGCGGGAGCACCTCCGGGCCGGAGATCCCCAGCTCGTGTTCGCGGCGTTCGTCGTGGTCATGGCGTTTCCCTGGAATCCGGCGCTCTGGTGGGCCTTCCGACGGCTGCGCGACGCGGTCGAGGTGGACTGCGATCGCCGGGTGCTCTCGCACGCGTCGACCGCCGAGCGCCGAGGCTACGGCGAGTTGCTCTTCCGGGTGGCCACCAGGCTGCGCACCGATGCCCCCCGATACGCGCTCGCGGCCTTCGCCGAGCGCAGCACGGTTCTCGAACGGAGGATTCGCACCATGTTCGGATTTCTTCCCCACCTCTCGATTCCCGCCCGTCTGGGCCTGGGCGGGAGCGCCGCGCTCCTCCTGGGGCTCGCGTGCATGGTTCCCGCGCCCGACCGGGAGAGCGCGACCGGTCCGGAGTTCGCGGCGGTCGAGGCGCCCGGGCCGGCACAGAGGAACGAAGGGCCCGGGTTCACGCCCTATACCGTCGGCCCCGAGATCGTGAACCGGCAGGAGGTCACGGAAGCGCTCGTACGCGCCTACCCGCCGCTCCTGCGCGACGCGGGCATCGGCGGCACGACCCTGGTGTGGTTCCACATCGACGAGCAGGGACAGGTGACCGACACCCGCGTCAACCGCTCGTCGGGCTCGCCCGAGCTGGACCGGGCCGCGCTCGACGTCGCCGGTCGCATGCGGTTCACGCGGGCACTCAATCGAGACGAGCCGGTCGCCGTCTGGGTCTCGTTCCCGATCACCTTCCAGGTCCGGTAGCGAAGCACCGCTTGACACCCGGCGCCACGCGCCGTTAGACATCGGGCATGCACACGATGCCCCTCACGCCCGCCCACGCGCGCCGCGACGCGCGATTTAGTCACCGGCCCTCCGCCGGTGGAACGGGGCGGGTGCGCGGGTCGCCGTAGCGGCGGTCTCCACCCCCAGGACCGCAGGCGAGCGGGCCCCTTCCGACCGGGAAGGGGCTCTTTTTTTTCCAGGAGCTTCGAACATGACCGACGATACCGTCCGGGTCGCCTACCAGGGCGAGCCCGGCGCCTTCAGCGAAGAAGCCCTCCGACGATGGTTCCCGGACGGCGCCTCGGGCGTGCCGTGCCGCGACTTCGACCGGCTGGTGCAGGCCGTCGCACGAGGCGACGCTCGGTACGGCGTGCTGCCGGTCGAGAACACGCTCGCGGGCACGGTCGGCGCGGCGTGCGATGCGTTTCTCGATGCCGAGCTCACCGTGCTGGGCGAGGTGGTGCACCCGATCCGCCACTGCCTGCTGGCGACGCAGGGGGCGACCTTCGACCAGCTCCGTGAGGTTCGGTCGCACCCGGTGGCGCTCGCGCAGTGTCGAGGCTTCTTCAAGGCCCACCCGGAGCTTCGCGCGGTGCCCGTGCACGACACGGCAGGGGCCGCCCGCGAGGTGCGCGACGCCGGCGACCCGTCGATCGCGGCGATCGCGGCGGCCGGCGCGGCCGAGGCGTACGGGCTCGCGCGTCTCCGGAGCGACCTGCAGGACCGGGACGACAACCAGACCCGGTTCTGGATCATCGCGGCGTCGGGCACGCCCGCGCCCCCGGCCCCCGCCACGCACCTCGAGCGAAGCCTCGTGGCCTTCGCCACCCGGAACCGCCCCGGCGCGCTGGTGCGCGTCCTGCGCGCCCTGGCCGAGTCGGGGTTCAACCTGACCTCGCTCGTCGCGCGGCCCGCGACCACCCCCTGGACCTACCGCTTCCTGGCCGAGGTCGAGGGCGCGTTCGAGGGGTCGCGCGGCGACGAGGCGCTCGACGAGGCCCGGCGGCACGCGCTCGAGCTGCGGGTACTCGGGCCCTACGGCGTGCTGGACCCGGCGCGCGCGCCGGAGGGTGACGACGGGCGCGGACCGCGCCCCGGCACCTCGGCCGAGCCCGAACTCGCCGCGGTCCGCCGGGGCATCGACGAGATCGACGACGCCCTGATCCGGCTCCTGGCCCGGCGGCGCGACCTCGCTCATCGGGCGCAGACGCTCCGGACCGACGACGGCGCGCTCCTTCGTGACCCGGCGCGCGAGGCGCAGGTGCTCCGGTGGGCGGTCGAGCGCGGGCGCAGCGTCGGCCTTCCGGACGAGGAGGTCCGGCGCCTCTACTGGAGCGTCGTGGCACTCTGTGTGCCCGGGGTATCGGACGAGCCGCCCGCGCCGTAAGCTGACGCCCATGATACGCACACTGCTGCTCAAGGCCTCGACCGACCCGTTCCTCGCGCGCCGGTTGCCCCGCTACCGGTTCGTGCAGCGCGCCGTCCGGCGCTTCATGCCCGGCGAGACGGCAGAGGCCGCGCTGGGCGAGTGCCGGAGCCTCGCCGCGCGCGACATTCCCTCGCTTCTCACCGAGCTGGGCGAGGACATCGCGAGCGAGGCCGAGGCGCGCGCCGTCACCGACCGGTACCTGGCGTTGCTCGACGAACTCGAACGCACCGGCACCCCGACCGAGATCAGCGTGAAGCCGACGCAACTCGGCATGCTGCAAGGGGTGGCCCTCGCGGCCGGGCACCTCGCCGAACTCGCCGAGCGCGCCGGCGACGGCATCGTCTGGGTCGACATGGAGGCGAGCGGGCTCGTCGACGACACGCTCGATCTCTACCGCGAGGTGCGCGCCCGCCACGAGAACGTGGGGCTCTGCCTGCAGGCGTACCTGCATCGCACCGTCGAGGACTACGACGCGCTGCTCGAGTACCGTCCGCACATTCGGCTGGTGAAGGGCGCGTACCGTGAGCCCCCATCCGTCGCCATGGCGAAGAAGTCGGACGTCGACGCCGCATACCGCAGCTTGGCATCGCGCATGCTCCGCGATCGGCACCAGGGGCGTATGGGCCGGCCCTGCATCGCGACCCACGACCCGCAGATGGTGGGCGACGCGAAGCGGGTGGCCTACGAGCTCGGGTTGGGCGACGACCGCTGGGAGGTCGCCATGCTGTACGGCATCGGCACCGCCGAGCAGGAGCGACTCGTGCGCGCGGGCACGCCGCTCCGTGTGCTGGTCTCGTTCGGTGAGCACTGGTTTCCGTGGTACATGCGGCGGCTCGCCGAGAGGCCCGCGAACCTGGGCTTCGTCGTGAAGCAGCTCGTGCGCCGCTGAGCCTCGGGCCGTCCCGCATCGTGCGAGCGTCACCGTGACCGAGCGCGCGCCGTTCGACCAGGACCCCCGACGCTGGCGGGCCCTGCTGCTGGTGTCCGCATCGCTCCTGTGCGGCATGAGCAGCTGGTTCGCCGCCACGGCCGTCGGCGGCGAACTCGCCGTGCGGTGGTCGCTCGATCCGTCGCAGGTCGCCTGGCTCACCACCATCGTCCAGCTCGGCTTCGTCGTGGGCACGGCGGCCTCGGCGCTCTTCAACCTGGCCGACATCTGGCCGTCGGGCCGGTTCTTCGCGGCGTCGGCGGCGGCGGCCGGGGTCGCCAACGCGGGGCTTCTGATGGCGCCCGGCCCGGAGGTGGCGCTCGCGCTCCGCTTCCTCGTCGGGTTGTTCCTGGCCGGCGTGTATCCGCCGGCGATGAAGATGATCGCCACCTGGTTCCGCTCGGCGCGCGGGTTCGCGATCGGGTCGGTCGTCGGCGCCCTCACGGTCGGCAAGGCGGCGCCCTACCTGCTTCGTGCGGTGGGCGGGCCGGGGCTCGAGGTGGTCGTGGCCGGCACCACGTTCGGCGCCCTGGTGGCGGCCGCGGCCGTGCTCGCGCTGTACCGGGACGGACCGTACTCCTTCGCGCGACGGCCCTTCTCGTGGTCCCGGGTCGGCGTCGTGCTCCGGCACCGCGAGACCATGCTCGCGACCGGCGGCTATCTGGGCCACATGTGGGAGCTCTACGCGGGGTGGCTGCTGGTGACCCCGTACTTCTACGCGTTCTACGAGCGGCGGGGTGTCGCGCTGGCCGACCCCCTGGCGGCGCTCTGGGGATTCCTGGTCATCGCGGCGGGCGGCGTGGGCGCCATCACGGCGGGCGCCTGGGCCGACCGCTGGGGCCGGGAGCGGGTGGCCGGCGCCGCACTGCTCGTGTCGGGCGCGGGCTCCCTCGCATTGGGATGGCTGCTCGACGCGCCCCTCTGGGTCGTCGGGCCGCTGGCCCTCGTGTGGGGCGCGGCGATCGTGGCCGACTCGGCCCAGTTCAGCGCGCTCGTGACCGAGGTCGGCCCGCGGGACTCGGTGGGCACGGCGCTCACGCTGCAGACGATGCTCGGCTTCGCGCTCACGGGCGTGTCGATGCAGACCGCGGTCTGGCTGGTGGACGCGGCGGGGTGGGGCGTGGCGATGAGCATGCTGGCGCTCGGACCCGCCTTCGGCATCTGGGCGATGCGCACCCT
>CBFGQV010000045.1:0-12586 GCA_965651045.1 uncultured bacterium | reverse complement strand
CAATTGGACCAAAGGGTTGGTTCATGAGAATGCACCGCCCCTACCGTCACCCCCTACTGCCGCACCACCCAGACCGGATCGACCAGCCCGGGCTCGCCGTCGGTCGGCTCGAACAGCGTCCGCACCTCTTCGCCGAAGCCCGTCACGGCACGGAGCGCTCCGCCTTCACCGTCCGCACCCTCGATGTACGCGACCCAGTACTGGTCGGGCGACATGGTGGGCGAGTGCGCGCGCCCCGAGTCGGTGAGTCGAACCAGCGGCCCGACCCCGCTCACCGAGGTGCGCCACACGTTCGTCTCGGCGCCCCCGGCCTCGAGCCTCGTGAAGACGACCACGTCACCGACCCACGACGGATCGTAGTCGGCCGTGCCCACCGTGAGGTAGCGCTTCCCGGAACCGTCCGAGTTCATGATCATCAGGCCGTACTGGCCATCGCCTCCGTCGGTGGCGTAGACGATACGCGACCCGTCGGGCGACCACGCCGGGTCACCGGCCGACACGCCCTCCGGCAGGTCGTCGGTCAGGTTGACCAGGCCGGTGCCGTCCGGGCGCACCGTGAACACATGCGACCGGCCACCCACGAGGGCACCGAAGGCGATGCGGTCGCCGGCGGGCGACCAGGCGGGGTCCGCCGCGTACGCCGCATCGGGCACGAAGGTGTAGGTGCGGCCCACCAGATCGATGATGGCGAGTTGCGTGGTCCAGTCGTTGTCGTAGATGTACGCGATCTGGCGCGCGTCGGGCGAGCGCGTGGGCGAGTGGGCCCGAACGAGCGGCCCGTGTTCCCAGAACCGCTGAGGCGCCCCGCCGAGGCGAAGATCGACCGAGACCAGCCCCACGCCGTCGCTCGCCACGATGCCGTGTCCACCGGAACGGACCTCGACGACGGCATTCGTCTCGACGCCCTCGCTCCGGACGATGACGGTCACGCGGCCGATGCCGACCGGGTGGACGACGCCCTGGGCGTCGACCGTGGCCACCAGCTGGTTGCCCGTATCGTACGTCACGAGGCGTCCTTCCATCGGCGCTCCTGCCGCGTCCCGCACCGTCGCAGCAAGCGGCACGGGCGCGCCCACCGTCGTGTAGGCGAGCTCGGGGTGCACGGAAATGCTCTCGACCGGCCGCGGCTGCGCGACGATCCGGAACACCGCCGGGGCCGAGGCCTGCCCCTCGTCGGGATTGATGACCACGAGTTCAGCGTCGCCGATCTCCGCGAGGTCGTCGGCCGGCAGGCTCACCCGCACCTCGGTCTCGCTCACCCATTCGCTCGCCCTCGTGGCCCCGTTGAAGCGCACCCGCGCGTTCGGACGAAACGCCGTTCCCATGATGCGCACGACGCGCGCGGGCCCTCCCGCAGGCACCTGGGCCGGATCGAGCGCGGTGATCACCGGGGGCTCGGGCTGTGGCTCGGGAGGCGCTTCGATCGTGATGTCGGCGACCCCGGCTCGGTTCTCCGCCCTTGCCGTCACGCGCACGGCCCCGGGCTCGAGGGCGGTGAGTCGGCCCGACGCGCTCACCGCCGCGCGCGCCGGGTTGGCGCTGGTCCAGGTGACCGGCCGTTCCAGCGAATCGCCGGCCGCGTCGCGCGCCACGGCGCGCAGGGTGAGGGTGTCGCCGACCTGCAGCGTGACCGTGCCCGGCACCACCGTGACCGTGGCTACGGGCCGCGGCGTGGGACCGGGATCGGCCGGGGTTCCGTCGTCCTCGCACGCGGCGAAGGTGAAGGTGGTCGCGGCAAGCGCCAGAAGCGGCAGGGCGGACCGACGCGCGGATCCCCCGTTGAATGAGAACATGGCAATGTCTCCTCAGGTTTCGATATGCGTTCATGGTCGCCGAGTCGGGCGACGCGTGAGACGGTATCGGACGGGAGTTACCGGGCCGTTCGCGTGGGCGTTATCTTGCCGGTAACGGCCATGATCTACCTTCAGACCTTCGGTGCGGTGGACCTGCGGCGCGACGCGGCCCAGGTCCGTTCGGTCCTCACCCAGCCCAAACGGCTGGCGCTGCTGGCCTACCTCACGGTGGCCGAGCCGCGCGGCTTTCACGCTCGCGAGCGGCTGCTCGCGCTCTTCTGGCCCGAGTCGGACCAGGAGCGCGCCCGGAACTCGCTCCGCCAGAGCCTGCACTACCTGCGGCGCTCGCTCGGTGAGGACGTGATCATCAGCCGGGGCGACGAGGTGTCGATCGACCCCGAACGACTCCGGTGCGACGCGGTGGCGTTCGACGCCGCGGTCTCGGGGGATCGCCCGGCCGAGGCGGTCGACCTCTACGGCGGCGAGTTCCTCGCCGGACTGTTCGTCGACGACGCGCCCGACGTCGAGCGCTGGATGGAGGAGCGCCGGACCCACTACAGGCGCGCGGCAGCAGGCGCGGCGCGGGCGGCGTCCGAAGCCGAAGCGGGCCGCGGCGGGCTCGGAGCAGCGGTCCTTCTGGCACGTCGGGCCCTGGCCATCGCACCCCACGATGAAGCGGCGCTCGCGCACCTGTTGGGGCTCCACAAGCAGACGGGCGACCGCGCCGCGGCGCTTCAGGACTTCGAGTCCTTTGCGCGCCGGCTCGACGTCGACCTCGGCCTCGAGCCGTCGGACGCTTCGCGCGCGCTTCTCGACGAGGTCGTGGCAGAGGCGGCAGGGGTGCGGACTCCGGTCCAGGAGGCGCCTGCGGCGATGGACGCTCCAGAGCCGTCGTCCGCACCGACTCGGTCGCCTTCCCCGGGGCCCCCACGCCCCCTCCGGGTCCGACCCGCACTCGTCGTCGCGGCGCTGGTGGTGACCCTGGCGGTAGCGACCTTCCTGGTGCGGGGGCTGCTCCGCTCCGACCGCGAGACGGCTGTGGACCGCGGCGAGAACACCGGGCGCGTCGAGGGGCCCGTCGAGGGGCCCACCGCCGTGGCCGTGCTCCCGTTCCTGAACATCAGCGGCGACCCGGAGCGCGAGTACCTCTCCGACGGCATGGCCGACGAGATCACCACCGCTCTGGCCCGCGTTCCGGAGCTGCGTGTGGTGGCCCGCACGTCGTCCTTCGGGTTCCGCCAGGCGACCGTCGGGGTCGACTCGATCGCGCGCGCGCTCCGGGCCTCGCATGTCGTCGAGGGGAGCGTGCGCGAGGACGGAGGCCGGGTGCGAGTCACCGCCCAGCTCGTCGACGGCCGGAGCGGGTACCAGCTCTGGAGCGACACCTTCGAGGGCGAGGCGAGCGACGTGTTCGGCATGCAGGACTCGATCGCACGCGCGGTCGTCGCGGCCCTCGAGCCGGTCTTCGGGTTCACCGGCTCCGACCAGGCTTTCGCGCGCCCGCCCGCCGCCGAGGCGCACGCCGAGTACCTGCGCGGGCAGGCGGCGCGTGGGCGTGACACCCCCGAAGGGCTCCGACAGGCTGAGAGGTACTACCGCCGAGCCACCGAACTGGACCCCGAATATGCGCGGCCGTGGGCGGGGCTCGCCGAACTCCGCACGGTCGACTCGTATCGCCAGGTGCTCGCCGAAGATGCCGGCTACGACGAGGCCCGGGCGTTCGCCGAGCGGGCCCTCGCGCTGGACCCCACCCTCGCCGCGCCCCACGTCGTGCTGGGGCGCATCGCCGCACACCACGAGTGGAACTTTGCAGCTGCAGAGCGCCACTTCCGGCGCGCCCTCGAGCTCGAGCCCGGCAGCGTGACCGCCATGCGTGGCTTCGCCCGCACGCTCACGCACCTCGGCCGCAAGGACGAAGCGCTGGAGCTGTCACGGCGGGCGCTCGACCTCGATCCGGTCGCCCCGATCGCCCACCGATGGATGGGCACGGCCTACATGCTCACGGGCGAGCACGAGCGGGCGGTCGAAGTTCTCGAGGGCGTCGTCGCGCTGAGCCCCGACAACCTCATCGGGTCGATGGCCCTCGCGCTCGCCCTCGCCGCGCTCGAGCGCCACGAAGAGGCCGTCGCCGCTGTCGAGCGGGTGCTCCGGAACGCCCCCGACGAGCAGCTCTACGTGGCGCACGCGGCGGCCATCTACGCCGGAGCCGGCGACTCCGCGCAGGCCCGCGCACTCCTCGCGCACCTCGACGCCCTGCCGCGGCCGGCGGCCTACTACCGCGCCATGATTCTCGGGGCCCTCGGCGACGTGGACGGCGCCTTCCGCGAGCTCGGCCGCGCCCTCGCCGCCCGTGAGTCGCTGCTCGTGCAGGTCGGCGCGATGCCCCCGTTCGACGTCCTCAAAGGGGATTCGCGATTCGACGACGTGCTCCGGAGCGTCGGGCTCCGACCCGGCCCCTGAACCTTGCGTACCGCCGCCGTGTGACCCACTCGTGGAGGGGTCGGAGTCCAGTCGCGAATCCCCCCGGAGGACACCCATGGACCGTCGAACCTCGCTCAAGACGATGGGCGCGCTGGTGGGCGGTACGTTCTTTCCCTGGTCGCTGCACGCCGCGAACGAGCGGGGCGAGCCGATCATTCTGCCGGACCCGAAGCGCACCTTCCGACCGGCGCGTCCGGTGACCGCCATTACGCTCGGGGCGGGCAGCCGGGGCAACGTGTACGGGGGCTACGCCGTCGAGTACCCGGAGCAGCTCGACATCGTCGGCGTGGCCGAGCCGATTCCGATCCGTCAGGAGCGGTACGCGGCGCTGCACGCGATCCCCGACGACCGGCGCTTCGAGACCTGGGAGCACGTCTTCGAGCGGCCGAAGTTCGCCGACGCAGTGATCATCACCACCCCCGACGACCTGCACTACGGGCCCTGCATGCAGGCGCTCGACATGGGCTACGACGTGCTGCTCGAGAAGCCGATCTCGCCTTCCGAGCGCGAATGCCGCGACATTCTGGCCAGGACCCGTGAGACCGGGCGCATCGTGGCGGTGTGTCACGTGCTCCGCTACGCGCCCTACTTCATCAGGCTGCGCGAACTCGTGCAGTCGGGGGCCATCGGCGAGGTGGTGAGCGTCCAGCATCTCGAGCCGATCCAGGTCGTGCACATGACCCACTCGTACGTGCGGGGCAACTGGCACGACAGCGAGGCCACGACCCCGATCATTCTGGCCAAGTCCAGCCACGACCTGGACATCTTGCGGTGGATCATCGACCGGCCGAGCGAGCGCATTCACGCCTTCGGCGACCTGACCTGGTTCCGCGCAGAGAACGCGCCGGAGGGCAGCACCGCGCGGTGCATGGACGGGTGCGCCGTCGAGGCGACGTGCCCGTACTCTGCGCTCCGCATCTACCACCGGAATCGCGAGTGGACGTACGTCTTCGATCTTCCCGACGACGAGGCCGAGCACGGCGACGCGATTCTCGAGTACCTGCGCACCACGAACTACGGGCGCTGCGTCTACCGCATGGACAACGACCAGCCCGACCACTATGTCGCGAACATCGCCTTCGAGGGCGGGGTCACGGCCAGCTTCAGCATGGAGGCCTTCACCCCCTTCGGCGGCCGCCGAACCCGCATCATGGGCAGCATGGGCTACATCGACGGCGACATGCAGCAGCTGCGGGTAGCCGACTTCCGCACCCGGAGCATGGAGGTCTTCGACGCCGAGACGATCAACGCCGGTGCCGCGGCCGACGGGCACGGCGGGGGCGACTGGCGGCTGGCGGCCGACTGGGTCGAGGCCGTCGCCCGGCAGGACCCGTCGGTGCTGAGCTCGACCATCGACGCCTCGATCGAGAGCCATCTCATGGGCTTCGCCGCCGAGCGAAGCCGCCTGGGCGGGACGGTCGAGCGGGTGGCGTTGTAGAGGGCGGGGCTCAGAGCCGGGCGAGGTCGCGCCAGCCGAAGGTCGCCGAGCCGTCGTCGACGCCAATCCGCTCGGCGCCCATGCGTTCGTAGAACACGATGTGGGGATTCCCGGGATCGGCGAACAGGACCATCGAGCCGAGCCCGTGCTCGCGCACCCGACGCACGGTCTCACGCAGCAGTGCGGCGCCGACGCCCCGGCCATGGAAGTCCCATTCGAGGTAGATCTTCGACAGCTCGGCCTCGAACTCGGGGTGGTCGGCGACGATGGCCTTCGAGAAGCCGACGGGGCGCCCCTCGGCCTCTGCGAGCACGGCGCAGAACCACGCGTCGCGCACGCCCGAGTCCCTGCGCTCGAACGCCCGTTCCCATTGGTGGCGCCGAATGGCGTGCGTCGGCGGCCGCTGGACGTCGGGGTAGGTGCGTGCCCAGAGCCGCACGTGCAGGTCGACCAGGGTTTCGAGGTCGTCCGGGGTCGCGTCACGGAAGGCGACCCGGGGCGGGGCGGCCGGGCTCACGGCCCGACCTCTCGCAGGGTCGCGAGCAGACGGCGGAGCGTGTCGGCATCGACCGGCGCGAGGGCGGTGACGTGGCGGGCGCCGACGACCGTGCGCTCGGCGGCGATGGCCGCGGCCCGTGAGGCGGGCGTCACCGGTCGGAGCGCCTGCAACAGGTCGACGCGTTCACCGGTCGCGAGCGTCTGGGCGACGAGCAGCACCGTTCCGTCGAGAACGTTGCCCACGCGAAGGCTGTCGACGTCGAGCCCGTCGAGGCCCAGCGGCCGAAAGCCCGACAGCGCCGCAGCCTCGTCGACGGACACGCGCCGCCATGCCCCCGGGGCGTCGAGGGCGGGCACCACGATCGGCGCGTCGGCGGCGACGCCGGCGCCCGCGTCGTCTTCGCGGCGAGCGCGTGCTGCCGCCTCCGGGGCAGGTGTGCCCGTCACCACCACCTCGCTGAGCGCGATCGCGGCTGGAGACAACTGGAAGTCTGTGGTGACGGAGCCCGAGGGCGTCACCGGCAGCGCGCGCCGGTCGGCCGCGTAGCCCAGAAGCTGCGCCTGCACGGTCACCACGCTGTCGCCCGGCCGCGGCCGGGTGGGAAGCGTGACCTCGAAGGTGCCGTCGGCCCGCGACAGCGCTCCGGCGCCGTTGTCGGTGGAGATCTGCGCGGCCTCGAGCGGGCGGCCCTCCGGGTCGGTAACCCGGCCACGGATCACGACGGAGCCCGTGTCGGCGGGGGCGTCGGCCAGTGCGGGAGCGGCGGCCGAGGCGACCCGCTCGGGCTGCTCGGACCGCACCGACGGAGCAACCCGCTCGGCCTCCACACCCTGCTCGGCCACCGCGATCGTCTCGGGCGGCGGCGGGATCTCGATCTCGGGTGGCGAGTCCGCCTCGGCCGCGAGTTCCGGCGAAGCCGGCGTCCCGCCCCGCCGGATCAACTCGTTGCCGGCCCACCCCGCGCCGATCGCCAGCACGACGCTCGCCGCCCAACCGGCGGCCAGCCAGGGGCGCCGAGGGCGTGGCCGCTCCGCCGCACCGGCCTGGAGGTCGCGGGCGCGAGCGACAACCCCGTCGAACGACGGCACCTCGCCGAGGTCACGCTCGTCGGGCACGAGGAACGCGTCGACCCGGTCCGACATGCGCGCGAGTTCGTCGGCGCGCGCCCGGCAAACGTCGCACAGTTGGAGGTGGCGTTCGACCTCGCTCGCCTCGTCGGGCGCGAGGCCCGAGCGGGGCAGGTCCAGCCACGCCTGCAGGCGCCCCTCATCCATGTGCTGCATCGGTATCCTCCATCGCGTCGCACGCGCGCATGAACTTCTTCTTGGCCCTCGCCACGGTCGTGCCGAGCGCGCCCTTCGAGAGCCCGGTCCGCTCCGCGATCTCGTCGTAGTCGAAGCCCGCGTTCCACAGCACCAGCACGGCGCGGTCGGTCTCGGAAAGCCGTTCGAGCGCGGCTTGCACGCGCTCGGCGCGCTCCCGGGCGGCCAGTGCGCGGTCGGGGGTCGGCGCTCGCTCGGCGCGGACACCTTCTTCGACCTTCAGCAGCTTCAGGTGCCGCTTCCGTCGGACGACCGAGCGCGCCTCGTCGCGCGCCAGATTCGCGGCCGTGCGGAAGACGAGCCCCCGCGGATTGTCAGCCTCTCGGTCCAGAACGCGCGCGAACGCCTCCTGGGCGAGCTCCTTCGCCCGTTCGTGATCGAGCAGCATACGCGAGAGAAACGCCACCACCTCGACGTAGGTGCTTCGGTACACCGATTCCCAATCGGTCTTCACGCGCAATCCGGTTCGCGGGTCGATTCGGGCGCACCGTCGACTTCGGCGCGCTCACCCCTTCGACGAACGTGCGGGCGAGAGTTGCACAAGCGGGCCATCTGGCGCCCGACGCACGTTCTTCACCGACCCGGTGCATGTGCAAGTCTCACGTACAGCGTCGTCGTGGAGGTCACAAGCGCGGCACCGGAAGAGCGATCTGCCGAGCCGCCATGCGTGACCCGAAACCGGAGGCTCTCATGAGACGCTCGACTCCACGTGCGCTGCACCTCTTCACCCTGCTGTTGCCGGTCGCGCTCATCGGCGTGCCCGGCACGGCGAGCACGTCGCCGCAGGCCGTCGACCGGCAGGAGCTGCGGTTCACCGGCCGCGTCACCGACGCCCTCTCCGGGCGCCCTCTCGCCGGCGTCCAGGTGCACGTCGACGGCACGGCGGCCGGAGGGCTCACCGACGACGACGGCCGGTACGACTTCGCGGCCCGCGGCGCCGTGCTCGCGGCGGCGGAGGCCCGCGTCGTGGCGCAGCTCCTGGGGTACCGGCACGCGCATCGGGTCGTGCGGCCTGCCGACCACCTCGCCTCGGGCGAGGTCGCGGTGGACTTCGCGTTGCTGCCCGGTGCGCTCGACCTGCAGGAGGTCATCGTCACCGGCACCGATCGGTCGCGCGCCGACGACCGCACGCGACCGGTTCGTACGCTGCCGCCCGAGATCGAGATCACGGCGCCCCCCGAGCGAGCGATCGCCATTGCCGAGGCCGTGGTGACGGCAGCCGGGCCGGCGACTCCGGGAGCAGGCGGGCGCCACCTGGGACCCGGCCACCCGCGCTTCGACCGCGAACAGTACGCCTACATCGCGGAGAACCGCTTCCGCTCGGCCGCCGATCACCCGCTGTCGACCTTCTCGATCGACGTCGACCGGGCCTCGTACGCCAACGTTCGCCGCTTCCTGCTCGGTGAATCACGGCTGCCGCCGATCGACGCGGTGCAGGTGGAGGAGCTGGTGAACTACTTCCCCTACACGTACGAGCTGCCCGAGAACGGAAATCCCCTCGCGGTGACGACCGAGCTCGGCCGAGCCCCGTGGCATGCGCACAACCTGCTGCTTCGAGTCGGGCTCGCGAGCCCGCCCATCGATACACGTGACCTTCCGCCGAGCAACCTCGTGTTCCTGATCGACGTGTCCGGCTCGATGAGCTCGCCCGACAAGCTGCCGCTCGTGAAGCGCTCGCTCCGCATGCTCGTCGAGCAGCTTCGCGAAGAAGACCGCGTGGCGCTGGTCGTCTACGCGGGGGCCGCCGGGGTCGTGCTCGATCCGACTTCCGGGGCCGACAAGGAACGCATCGTCGACGCGATCGAGCGTTTGCAGGCCGGGGGCTCGACGGCGGGAGGCGAGGGGCTGCGACTGGCGTACGGCGTCGCCCGCAGGCACTTCGTGCGGGGCGGTAACAACCGCGTGATCCTGGCGACCGACGGCGACTTCAACGTGGGCGAGAGCAGCGACGCGGCCATGATCCGCCTGGTCGAGGCCAAGCGCGACGAGGGCACGTTCCTTACCGTGCTCGGCTTCGGCACCGGCAACCTGCAGGCCGCGAAGATGCAGTCCATCGCGCAGCACGGGAACGGCAACTACGCCTACATCGACGGGCTCGACGAGGCGCGGAAGGTGCTGGTCGGAGAGATGGGCGGCACCCTCGTGGCGGTCGCCTCGGACGTCAAGATCCAGGTCGAGTTCAACCCCGACCGGGTGCGCGCGTACCGCCTGCTGGGCTACGAGAACCGGCTGCTCGCCGACGAAGCGTTCAACGACGACACGAAAGACGCCGGCGAGTTGGGCGCCGGGCACACGGTCACGGCGTTGTACGAGATCGAGCCGGTCGGGAGCCCCATCGACGCCGCAACGCCGAGCGTCGACCCGCTTCGTTACCGGGACGAGCCGGCCGCCGAAGGCCGGGCGCGGGGCGGCGAACTCGGCTTCGTCAAAGTGCGCTACAAGCGCCCGGACGAGCGCGAGAGCCGGCTGCTCTCCCGCCCCGTCCGGGCTCGTGTCGAACGGCCTTCGGGCGACATGCGCTTCGCGTCGGCGGTGGCGGCCTTCGGCATGCTGCTCCGGGACTCGGAGCATCGCGGCGACCTCACCCCGCACGAGATCCTGCGCCTCGCGGTCGGCAGCGTGGGCGACGATCCGGGGGGATACCGTGGTGGGTTCCTCGACCTCGTGCGCTCCTACATTGCGCTCACGCACGCGACCGATGGGGACGGGTGGTGAGAATGGACGCGCGTCACGTGACACGTTACATTCTTGGAGTGATCAAGTCATTCGCCGACCGGACGACTGAAGAACTCTTCCGCACGGGCGGCACCCGAAAGGTGCCGCCCGACATTGCCCGACGAGCCCTGCGGAAGCTCGAGACGCTCAACGCGGCCACGAAGGTCACGGACCTTCGGGTGCCTCCAGGGAATCGGCTCCATGCGCTCACGGGTGATCGCGGCGGGCAACACGCGATCTCGGTGAACGATCAATGGCGAACCTGCTTCCGCTTCGAGGACGGGGACGCGTACGAGGTCGAGGTTTGTGACTACCACTGAGTTGGAGTTCGACAGATGAGCATTCCCAACACACGCCCGATGGAACGGCCGCCGATTCACCCAGGCGAAATCCTGCGCGAAGACTTCCTTCCGGAATACGCGTTGTCCGCAACGGCCTTGGCAGAAGCGGTCGGCGTATCGCGGCAGTCGATCAACGAACTGTTGCGCGAGCGGCGGGCGGTGAGTCCCGAGATGGCGCTTCGGCTCGGAAAGGTGTTCGGCACGTCGGCGGAGTTCTGGCTCAACCTGCAGCGAAACGTCGATCTCTGGACTGCGGCTCGCGATCTGGAGCGAGAACTCGCCGAAATCCGCCCTGTCCAGGTCGCGTGACTGCGGCGTCTACCCCACCTACCCTCCTCGCTGCACGGCGACGTAGCTGAAGTTGAAGCACATCTCGTCCATGGAGCCGTAGCCGCCGTAGACGGGCCCGGTCGTGTCGTTCTCGAAGGTGCAGCGCACGGTCAGGAAGGTGTCTTCCAGGTCGTCGCGGCGAATCACCTTGGGCTCGACGAAGGTGAAGTCGCGCTGCCAGCCGAGGTCCCACCGCGGAATGCGCAGGAGCGTCTCGGTGCGGCCGGTCGCGTGGGTCAGCACGACCTCGCCCGAGTGGCCGAACGAGTGCATGTGCACGTTGGCGGAGTGCACCTCCAGGCCCCCGATCTCGGCCGCGTCCACGCCGGTGAGCGACGCGAAGTACTCGGCCAGATCACTCAGGCGATCGCGGTACTCGAAGGTGGCGGTCTCGCCGGGCGCGATCACCATGGTCTCGTTCCGCTCGGCGGCGAGCCAGGCGTTTCGTGTCTGGGGCAGGTTGACGGCCGGGCGCTCGACCGAGGCGGCCGTCATGAAGTCCATGCGCGTTCCCAGGTCCCTCTCGCCCGGGGCGGTCGACGAGTAGTAGTGCATCTGCACGACCAGCCCCGATCCGGGCTTCATGCGAATGCCGGTGCCCTCGGGAAAGACATGGCCGTCCATGCCCGGGGCCCAGTGGGCCAGCCAGTGGTTGGCCCGCGCCATCTCGCGTACGCCGTCGGGATACCGGGCCTCGTAGGCCTCGCGGTCCGCCCGGCGCCCGAACCGATCCGGGAGCGCCCCGCCGAAGCACCGGTAGCCCGGGCCCTCTTCTTCGGCGTCGAGCTCCTGGTAGCGGTCCCACATGTCGGGCTCGACCCCGTAGATCACCACGTGGTGCGCGACGTTGCGGTTGCCGGGCTCGGCCCGGAAGCCAGTGAGATAGGTCTCGGCGTCGGCCGTCCAGTCCACGAGGAAGCAGCGGTAGTCGTCGCTCGCTTCCTGGTTCGGCAGGTACCCGTCCGGCGGGAGCACGTCGAGCGAGATATCCGTGGCGAACGCACTGTGATGGGCCATGGCCGGAGACGGGGGCGGCGACGGATCCGGACGGGCGTCGCCTTTCCGGAAGCCGTTCTCGGCCCAGCGCCGAAACAGCGCGACGGTGGCCGGATCGAGAGAGAGGTCGCCGAGATACTCCTGGTGCCCGGACTCGGCCAGGAAGGGCGGCATGCGCCGTGCCTCGATCGCGCGGGCGATGCGCTCCCGGCGTTCGTACGTGCGCTCGGCGTCCTCCATCGACCACGCGACGCCCGCCTCGGAATGACAGTCCTGGCAGTTCTCGACGAGCACCGGACGAATGTCGGTGTAGTAGTCCTGGGCGGCGACCGGCGCCGCCGTGGCCAACGACACGAATGCGGCGGCGAGACAGAAGAGACGCAGGTTCATGGGCATTCGGAGCGGGGGCGGGGTTGATTCGAGGGCGGGAAAAGTAGGGCACTACCGCCGCTCGCGCTTCCCCCGCGCCACCTCGGTGGCCAGCGCTTCGAGCTTGTCGCTCCAGAGGCCGCGAAACTGCTCGAGCCAACGGTCCACCTCGCGAAGCGGCCCGGCGTCGACCGAGTAGAGACGCCGGGCCCCGTCGGGCCGGACCGCGGCGAACCCGCTCTCGCGCAGCACCCGAAGATGCTTCGACACCGCGGACTGCGAGATGCCGAACTCGCGCTCGA